>DASUMM010000047.1:0-5636 GCA_036277655.1 Burkholderiales bacterium
CAGATACGAGCGGCCAACGATCCCTTCGTTCGTCTGCAGGTCGATGAGCACAAGCGGCGCGACCGTGAGTGCGCCGGTGCTCGTGGTCAGCGGGCGCTTCATCGGCGCCGCGACCGGCCGCACGCGGATCTCGCGAATCGAAAGCTCGGACATGCCTAGCTTTGCGGCTTTCCGTTCGGCCCCCAGATCGAGGCCGGCTTCGAAAGCGGATCGCGCGGCGCCCAACGCCCGGCATCGACACGATGCAGGAAATCCTCGAGCAGCCGGTTGAAGAGCGCCGGCTCCTCGAGGTTGATCGCGTGGCCGCTCATCGGCAGCAGCGCGAGAGCCGCCGCCGGGATGCAGCGCTTCATCAACAGGCACGCTTCGAGGCAGGGTTCTTCCTCGTCACCGGCGAGGATCAGCGTCGGCACGCGGATGCGCTGCATCTCTTCGGTCAGCGCATACAGCGACGGTCGCCGCGCCTGGTAGCCGAGCATCGTGTTGGCCGAGCCGGCCACCGAGTGCTCGGCGAGCATCCGCGCATACTCGGCAAAGCCGCGCGGGTCCTTGTTCTTCAGCTGCACGCGCGTCGGGCCATGTCCGTACGTCTCTGCGAAGTGGGCCATGCCCTTTTCGCGAATCAATTGCGCGTTGGCTTTCGCATCGGCCTGGAATTGCGCGTACTGCGCCGGGTGCGCGCCGTAGCCGCCGCCTGCGATCGTCAGCGAAAGCGCCCGCTCGGCGTAGCGCATGCCGAAGTGCAGCGTGGCGAACGCGCCCATCGAAAGGCCGACGATGTGCGCCTTTTCGATCTTCAGCGCATCGAGCACCGCGCGAATGTCGTCGCACGCGCGATCCTGCGAATAACGTTCGACATCTTGCGGCACCTCGGACGGCGGATAGCCGCGCGCGTTGTAGGCGATGCAGCGGTAGAGCCGCGCGAAATGCCGCATCTGCAGCTCCCAGCTGCGAGAATCCCCTGCAAACTCGTGCACGAAAACGAGCGGCGTGCCGCTCCCGGTTTCCTCGTAATGAAGGCGGACGCCGTCGTCCGTAGTAAGCGTAGGCATGTTGCTAGACTAACAAAACTATGGACCTTCTTCTCAAGGGAAAGCGGGCGCTCGTCACGGGCGGCTCGAAAGGAATCGGCCGCGCCTGCGCGCAAGTGCTCACCGAGGAGGGCTGCGAAGTTCTGGTTGCAGCGCGCAATCCTGCGCCGGGTGCGAATGCCTTGGCGATCGACCTGTCGCAGCGGGGCGCCGCAGAATCGCTCGCCGCCTGGGCCGGCGATCTGGACATCCTCGTCAACAACGCGGGCGCCATTCCCGGCGGGGATCTGTTGAAAGTGGAAGAGGAGACCTGGCGGCGCGCGTGGGACCTGAAAGTGTTCGGCTACATCAATCTGACGCGACAGGTGTACGCCCGCATGAAATCGCGCGGCCGGGGGGCGATCGTCAACATCATCGGCACCGCTGGCGAGAAGATGAACGCCGCCTACATCGCCGGCAGCAGCGCGAATGCAAGCCTGATGGCGTTCACCCGCGCGCTCGGCGGCGCTTCGCATGCAGACGGAATCCGGGTGGCGGGGATCAACCCGGGTCCGGTCGCCACCGACCGCCTGGTGAGCCTGTACCGGCAGATGGCCGAGACGCAGCTCGGCGATCCCTCACGCTATGCAGAGCTTTTCAAGGGAATGTCGTTCGGCCGGCCGGCGAAGCCGGAGGAAATTGCGTGGACGGCTGCGTTCCTCGCCTCCGAGCGTTCCTCCTATACGTCCGGCTGCATCGTCACGATCGACGGCGGGGCCGCCAACCGCTAGTGCCGCTTCAGCTCGCTTTGGAGATCTGGAACCCGAAGCGAGGAAAGTGCACGATGACCGTGCCGGCGCGCGGATCGCTCCGTCGCACGGCGATCTCCTCCGCCGAGCACTGCACGAGCGCGCCTTTCACCGGATCGAACGCATAATCGACCGGCATCACGTTCACCTCGTCGCCAAGCTTCAGGCCATCGCTCTCGAACGCCTGCGCCTGCGCGATCGAAGCCGGTTCGGCTTTTCTCGCAATCTCGATCGCCGCTGCGCTGGTGATCTGCTCGAACTTTCCGTGCCCGAACGCTTCCACCCGCTCGAGAAACCTGAGCGTGTTCGGATACGCGTCGAGCAATGGCCGCGTGCTCGCCACCTTCCACACCGGCCACAGCACGTGATAGAGCGCGAAGTCGCATTCGCTCGCGCTCGCACCGAGCAGAAACGGCCGCGCGCCGAGCTGGGCTTCCACGCCGCGCAGCAAATAGGCCATGTTGGCGCGGCACTCGGCAAGCGGCCCGCGCCGCACCGTTCCGCCCTGCCGCATCGCCGCGCGATCCTTCGCGAAGTCGGCGAGCATCTCGGCGGTCATCTCGGGATGGAACAGCTTCATCATGCCGCCCGGCTGGAAACCGATCGGCACCGTAATGTTGAAAAGCACGCTGTCGGCGAACCAGGACATCGTGCGCCCTTCGAAGCGATCGCCGTACGGGTAAAGCGTCGGGCCCGGCAGGCGATCCAGCACGCGCGCGATCAGCGCAGTGTCGCAATAGATGTCCGCGCCCATCTGCAGCACCGGAGTGCGGCGATATCCGCCGGTGAGCGCCATCAAGTCGGGTTTCGGCATCGTCATCGGAATGTGGACCGATTTCCAGGCGAGACCCTTGAAGCCGAGCATGGCGCGCGCTTTTTCGGCGAAGGGCGAAACGGGGTAATGGTGCAAAATAGGCGTGGTCATGAACGGATTCTAAGCGGCGCCTCGCCGGGGAGAAAATCTTGAGAGCAGTGCTGTGCAAGCAGTTCGGGCCGCCCGAATCGCTGGTCCTCGAGGAAGTGCCTTCGCCGAAGCCCGGTCCGGGCGAAGTGGTGCTGACCGTCAAGGCCGCGAGCGTCAACTTTCCGGACGTGCTGATCATCCAGAACAAGTACCAGTTCAAGCCGCCGCTGCCATTCTCGCCGGGAAGCGAACTCGCCGGCGTTGTGAAGGAAGTCGGTGAAGGCGTGCGCCATGCAAAGGCGGGCGACCAGGTGATCGCGTTCACCACCTACGGCGCGTTCGCCGAGGAAGTGAAGACGGAGGCCGTGCGGCTGCTGCCGCTTCCGCAGGGCATGGATTTCCCGAGCGGCGCCTCGTTCATTCTCACCTACGGCACCACCGATCACGCGCTTCGCGACCGAGCCGCCTTGCGCCCGGGCGAGACGCTGCTCGTGCTGGGCGCGGCCGGCGGCGTAGGCATCGCGGCGATCGAGATTGGAAAGGCGCTCGGCGCGCGCGTGATCGCCTGCGCATCGAGCGAGGAGAAGCTGCAGGTCTGCCGCGCGCATGGCGCCGACGAGACGATCAACTACGCCGCCGACGATCTGCGCGAGCGCATCCGGCTGCTGACCGATGCAAGAGGCGTCGACGTGATCTACGACGCAGTCGGCGGGCCTTACACCGAGCCCGCGTTCCGCTCGATCGCCTGGCGCGGCCGGCTGCTCGTGATCGGCTTTGCCGCCGGCGAAATTCCGAAGCTGCCGCTCAACCTGCCGCTGCTGAAGGGCGCATCGGTGGTCGGCGTTTTCTGGGGCGATTTCACGCGTCGCGAGCCGAAGGTATTTGCCGAGAGCGCGCGCCAGCTCGCCCAATGGTATGGCGAAGGAAAGCTGAAGCCGCATGTGTCGGCGACGTTTCCGCTGGAACGCACCGCCGAAGCCATGAACCTGCTCGCCTCGCGCAAGGCGAAGGGCAAGGTTGTCATCGTCCCCTGAGCGGGCGCCCGCTATCGCGCCGGCGCGAAAGACAGCGCGCTAGGCTAAGGCCGTTCGCTGTCGCCAGGTCCGAGCGGTCGCTGCATCAGCACCGAATCGACCCAGCGGCCGAACTTGTAGCCGGTCGAGCGGAGCGTGCCCGCCCGCAGGAAACCCAGGCTCGCGTGCAGCCGGATCGAGCCGGCCTGCGCCCGGTCGCCGATCACGGCGATCATCTGGCGGTAACCGAGTTCTTCGCTGCGAGCAATCAGTCGGGCGAGGATCGCCTTGCCGAAGCCGCGGCGGTGCAGCCCTTCGCGCACGTAGACCGAGTCTTCCAGCGTGTAGCGGTAGGCAGAGCGGGTTCGGTAGAGGCCGCAGTAGCCGTACGCCACCACCTGCCCCTCCCGTTCGGCAACGAGCCAGGGCAACCCGCGCGCGCAGACCTCGTCGAAGCGCTTGCGCATCTCGTCCACCGACGGCGGCTCTTCCTCGAACGAGGCGAGCCCGTGAAGAACGTGATGCGCATAGATCGGCTGGATCGCCGCGAGGTCCGCGGCGACTGCGGGGCGCACGAGCATGAATCGATTATAGTGGGCGCATGCAGTTTCGAATCTGCGCTTTCGCTGCCCTCCTCGCCCTCAGCGCCTGCTCGAAGATCACGCAGGAGAATTTCGCCAAGGTGCAGGACGGCATGAGCGAGCAGGAGGTGCAGGCGCTCCTCGGCAGCCCGACCGAGTCCTCGAGCGTCGGCGTGCTTGGCCTTTCCGGCACCTCTTCGCGCTGGGTGGCGAAGGACGCGGTGATCACCGTGCAGTTCGTCAACGGAAAAGTGCGGCTGAAGAACTTCGAGAAGCCGCCGATCCAGTAAACTTCGGGGCATGGCGCGCACCGTGAAATGCATCAAGCTTGGCCGCGAGGCCGAAGGCCTCGACTTCCCGCCCTACCCTGGCGAACTGGGCAAGCGCATCTACGAGAACGTTTCCAAGGAAGCATGGAAGCAGTGGCTCGAGCACCAGAAAATGCTGGTGAACGAGAACCGCCTCAATCTCGCCGACAAGCGGGCGCGCGACTATCTCGCTCAGCAGATGGAGCGCCACTTCTTCGGCTCCGGGGCAGACGCCGCTTCCGGCTACGTGCCGCCGCAAGCCTGACCGCGCGGGCGCGCGAGCCGCCCGCCCTGCCGATGAATTCCGCGCAACCGAAGGAGATCAAGCTGCACCAGAAATCCCGCGTGCTCGAGATCTCGTTCGACGACGGGAAAACGTTCCGGCTGCCGTTTGAGTTCCTGCGCGTGCATTCGCCCTCCGCGGAAGTGCGTGGCCACGGGCCGGGTCAGGAAGTGCTGCAGATCGGCAAGAAAAACGTCGACATCCGTCACGCCGAGCCGGTCGGCAGCTACGCCGTGCAGTTGCATTTTTCCGACGGCCACGACACCGGCATCTATTCGTGGGATCTGCTCTACCAGTTTGGCGAGCAGCAGCAAGCGATGTGGGCCGACTACCTGGAGCGGATGCGACAGGCCGGCGCAAGCCGGGAATAGAAGACGGGGAGCCGCAAGCGCATTGGCGCGGCTCCCCGGTAGATGCTTACTCCTTCTTGATGGTCGTCTCGGTGGTGGTAGTGGACTCTTTCTTCATTTCGGTGCCCTGAGGCCCGGAGGGGCCGGAAGCGCCGCTCGCCGGCGGAGTCACCACGACCGTCTCTTTTTCCTTGACCGGTCCCGGAGTCACCACGGTCTCCTTTTCCTTGACCGTTTCCTTCGGCTGCACGATCGTAGTGCCGGTGTTGCGTTCCACGGTGCGCGTTTCTCTTTCGCATGCGGCCAGGCCGAAGACGAGGGCAACGGCGGCGGCAGAGATCATCAGATGTTTCATGTCGACTTCCCTAGGTTGTGAAG
>DASUMM010000048.1:0-19650 GCA_036277655.1 Burkholderiales bacterium
CGATCGGATTTGCGACCAGCACTTCCCCGGCGCACAACGGCGAAGGGGGCGTGCCGATGCCTTCGCGCCTGGCGGACGAGCGGGAGATGCGCGCGCTGGTCGGTTGTCTGAAGGAAGCCGGTCGCGGCGTCTTCATGCTGACCAAGGGCGGCCACACGAAGATGGCGTTTCTCGAAGAGCTGGCCGCCGACACCGGGCGGCCGGTGGTGGTCGCCGCGCTGCTGCATAACAGCACCAATCCGCAAGTGGTGTTCGACGAGCTGGACGCGATCGATGCCGCCCGCCAGCGCGGCCGGCGAATGGCCGGTGCGGTGTCCTGCTGCCCGCTGACCATGGATTTCACGCTGGCGAGCCCGTACACCTTCGAGGGCCTCACTGCGTGGCAGCCGGCGATGGCGCTGCAAGGCGAGGCGTATCGCGCAAAGCTCGCCGATCCGCAATTCCGGGCCGCGGTCCGCGAGGAGATCGCGCGGCCGGCGACGTTTCGCCTCTTCAATGGCGAATGGGACAAGGTGCACGTCGTCGAGGTGGCAAATGCCGCTCACGAGCGCTTCGAGCAGGAATCGATCGGCGCGCTGGCCGCAACCGCCGGCAAGGACCCGCTCGATTTCATGCTCGACCTTGCGCTTGCGGAGAACCTGGACACCGTGTTCAGCGCGCTGCTGCTCAATTCCGACGAAGCCGCGGTCGGCCGGATGCTGCGCCATCCCGCGAGCCTGGTATCGCTTTCGGACGCCGGCGCACACCTGACGTTTTTCAACGACGCCGGCTTCGGCCTGCATCTGCTCGGTCACTGGGTGCGCGAACGGAGCGCGCTCACGCTCGCGCAAGCCGTGCGGAAGCTTACGAGCGATGTGGCGTCGCTCTTCGGCATTCGGCAAAGAGGCGCTCTGCGGGCGGGCTACTGGGCCGACCTGCTGCTCTTCGATCCGGCGAGCGTGGGCCGCGGGGCAAAGGCGCGCATTCGAGACCTGCCTGCGAACGGCGCGCGACTCACCACGCCGGCCGTTGGCCTGCACGGCGTGTGGGTGAACGGACGTGCGGTGGCAAGGACTCAGGCCGGCGCCCTGCCTGGCAAGCTCCTTCGAGATTTCACTACATAGCGTCGTTCTTCAGCGACAAAGCGACACTCCGACCGCATTGCAAATCCTTGTTTCTTAAAGAATCAGGTCGAGGCACGAAACGTGCTTTCTGGTTCGCCCCGGATTCAACCACCATCGCAAGGAGATTCGCATGCTGCAAAGGGATGGACTGTTTCGCCGCCGTGAAGAAGGAATGCCCCGTACCACCCCTGGTTCCACGGCTGCGCAGCCGGCACCCGCGCCCGCGGCGAACGTCTCCGTGCCTTCGACGCCGGCGCCCGCGCCCGCCGAAGCGGCGGTGAAATCCCAGATCGAAAAGCCGGTGATCGAGTACGCAGAGCGCAAGGAAGCGCGGCTGACCGTCGGCCCCGAGATCAAGATGAAGGGCGTCGAGATCACCGACTGCGATACGCTGGTGGTGGAAGGCCGGGTCGAAGCGACGCTCGATACGCGCGTGCTGCAGATTGCGGAGCACGGCGCGTTCAACGGCGTCGTCTCGGTCGACGTGGCCGAGATTCATGGCAAGCTCGAGGGCGAGCTGACCGTGCGCAAGCAACTCATCGTCCATGCGACCGGCAAGGTGAGCGGCAAGATCCGTTACGCCAGAATCAAGGTGGAAGAAGGCGCCGAGATCGCGGGCGATATCGCCGTGCTCGACCGCTCGCAGGCTTCCACGGCGCGCGCCGGCAGCACGACCGCGCTCGCCGCCCGCAGCTAGCCACCCCCCTCCTCCTTCGCAACAAAATCGCGGCGGAAGGCGCGCGTCTCGCGCGCTTTCCGCTATCCTTTCGTCGATCGTGAGCGACGATTGGGCCTTCCCGGCAAGCCTGCGGCCGAAGAACGAGGATTTCGGCTTCGACGTCGACGCCGCGCTCGAGTCGATGGTGCTGCTGCAGGCGGAGATCCCGGAGGACGCGTTCACTGCTGCGGTGCTCGGCACCGAGCGCGTCGGCAACGGGATCGTGATCGACGCAACCGGTCTGATCCTCACCATCGGGTACCTCATCACCGAGGCGAGCGCGGTATGGATCCGCACCAACCGCGGGGTGGTGCTTCCGGGCGATCCGATCGCCTATGACCAGGCGACCGGCCTCGGCCTGGTGCAGCCGCTCGGCCGGCTCGGCCTGCCGGCGCTCGAGCGCGGCAGCGCATCGAACTGCAGGCCGGGAGACCGCGTCGTGCTTGCGGGGCACGGCGGCCGTGCCCATGCGTTGCAGGCAAGCATCCTCGCCAAGCGCGAGTTCGCGGGCTACTGGGAGTACGTACTCGACGAAGCGATCTTCACCGTACCCGCGCATCCGCAGTGGGGCGGCACGGCGCTGATCGGCGGCGACGGCAAGCTGCTGGGAGTCGGCTCCCTGCTGGTGGAAGAAAAAGTCGACGGCGAGAGCGTGCAGGGAAACATGGTGGTGCCGATCGACCTGCTGCAGCCGATCCTTCCCAGCCTGCTCGGCACCGGCCAGTCCGGGCTGCCGCCGCGTCCATGGCTGGGCGTCTATACCACCGACATCGATCAGCACCTGGTGGTGGCGGGCGTTGCCGAGCGCGGACCTGCGGCGCAAGCCGGGCTGCAGATCGGAGACCTGATCCTGGAAGTGGCTGGGTCGCCGGTAGCCGGCCTGGCGGGGCTTTTCCGCAGCGTCTGGCGGCTGGGCAATGCCGGCGTCGAGGTGCCGCTCACCTTCAGCCGCAAGGGCGAGAAGCGCATTGCGCGATTGCGCTCGGCCGATCGCAACGACTTCCTGAAGAAACGCATCCTGCACTGAGCGCGTCCGGCCGACGCTTCAGCGCATCATCCCCGGGAGCCAGAGCGAGAGGATCGGGAACGCGATCAGGAGAGCGAGCCGCACGCAGTCGGCGGTGAAGAACGGCAGCACGCCGCGGAACACCGTGGTGGTCGAAACTTGCGGCAGCAGCGTCTTCAGCACGAACAGGTTCATGCCGACCGGCGGCGAGATGAGGCCGATCTCGACCACGACGACGATCAGCACGCCAAACCAGATCGGATCCAGACCGAGGTGCACGATCAGCGGGAAGAACACCGGCACCGTGAGCAGGATCATCGACAGCTCTTCCATCGCGGTGCCGAGCAGCACGTAGATCACCATGATGGCCGCGACGACCATCACCGGGCTCACCTGCCAGCGCGTGATGAAGGCGATCAGGTCCTTCGGCATCGTCGTGATGTTGACGAATTCGGCGAACATCAGCGCGCCGATGAGGATCAGGAACAGCATGCTCGTGGTGCGCGCGCTCTCCAGCAGCGCGGCGTAGAGCGAGCGCCAGTCGAGCGCGCGGCGCGCGAGCGCAAAAACGAGCGCACCTACCGCGCCGACCCCCGCTCCTTCGGTCGCCGTGAAGACCCCGCCGTAGATGCCGCCCATCACCAGCGTGAAAAGCGCGATCACGCTGGTGACGCCCTTGTAAAACAGCGACAGCGCAAAGACGACGAGCGCCCCCACGACCGCCGCATCGTCGCCCGCCACCCATCCGAACTGCACGACGGCGATGATTGCGATGCCGAGCGCGACAAACCAGGCGACGCCGTCCAGCGTAGCGAAGCGCTCGCGCCAGGGCATGCGCCGGCCCGGCGGGCCGGCCTTCGGGTCCCGCCAGGTGACGAACTGCACCGCGAGGCAGAGCAGCACGACGGCGAGGATGCCCGGCAGGATGCCCGCCGCAAACAGCTTACCGATGTTCGTGTTGGTCATGATCCCGTAGATCACCATGATCGTCGAGGGCGGAATCAGGATGCCGAGCGTGCCGCCCGAGGCAATGGCGCCGGTCGCCAGGGCGTCCGAGTAGCCGTACTGCTTCATCGACGGATAGGCGACCTTGGCAAACGTCGCCGCGGTGGCGATCGAAGAGCCGCAGATCGCGCCGAAGCCGCCGCAGGCGACGATCGTGGCCATCGCGAGGCCGCCGCGCAGGTGGCCGATGAACGCGTAGGCCGCGCGGAACAGCTCCTGCGACATCCCGGCGCGCGTCACGAGATTGCCCATCAGGATGAAAAGCGGCACCACCGAGAGCGCGTAGTTGCGCCCGGTCTCGTAGATCTTGGTCTGCGCCGTCGCGAATGCCGCGCCCCAGGTCCAGTCGCGCATGTAGGCGTAGCCGATGATGCCGACGATCCCCATCGAAAGCGCGATCGGGATGCGAACGAAGGCGAGCACCAGGATCGCCAGCAGGCCGAGCACGGCTTCGATCATGCGCGGTCAGCTCGTCGCCTGCGACGCAGGCGCCTCGCCCGGCCGCAGCACCTTGTAGGCGTGCACCAGGCCGGTGAGCAGGATCATCAGCGCCATGAAGTAGACGAACGGGCCGATCGTGATGCGCAGCACGTCGGTCGTGTCGCCGTAGCCGGAGATCCTGTCGGCCTTGATCCAGACCTGCCAGGTGAGGAAGAACATCACTGCGGCGCAGATCCCGTGAACGACCCGCACGACCCGCCGCCGGGCCCCTTCGGCGAGCACGCGATCGATGAAATCCATGGTCACATGCTCGTCGGCGTGCGAGACGAGCGGCAGCCCGGCGAAGATCAGCACGAGCAGCATCAGCTCGGTGACTTCAAAGCCGCCGCGCAACGGGAAATTGAACAGGTAGCGCGCCACGACGTCGACGAACGTCAGCAGCATCATCAGGAACAGGATCAGCGACGCGGCGATGCCGAGCGCGGCGTCGACGCGGCGCTCCCATTTCGTCTGCGGCTCGCTCATATAGCAAAAGGGCGCGGCGTTCGGCCGCGCCCTTTCACGCGGCCGGCATCCCTACCTGCCGGCCCCGACCTTCTTCAGCTCTTCGCGGAACTCGGCGAGCACCTTGGCGCCGTCGATGCCCTTGCCGTTCGCCGCGCGGATCCACTCGTCGTCCAGCTGCTTGGCGTGCGCCATCACTTCACGCACGAACGCGGGCGGTGCGTCGTCGATTTTCACCGACGCCTTTCTCAGCGCCTCGAGCCCGATCTTGTCGGCAGTGTCCCACGACTTGCCGTTCGAGCGCGCAGCCGCTTCGCCCGCCATCTTCTCGATGATGTCCTGGTCCTGCTTCGGCAGCTTCGCCCACTTGTCCTGGTTCATGAAGAAGCCGAAGGAGGAGCTGTAGAAGCCGCCCGGGAACACGGTGGCGTGCTTGAGCACCTTGTCGAGCTTGAACGAGACCACCGACTCGAGCGGGAAGAACACGCCGTCGGCGACCCCCGAGTTGAGCAACTCGAACGATTCGGGCGCCGGCTTCACGAACGCGGAAGCACCGAGCAGGTTGCCGAACTTCTCGGCGATCCCGCCGCCGGTGCGGATCTTCATCCCCTTCAGGTCGGCAAGGCTGTTGATCGGGCGCTTGGTGTTGAACATGTGCCCCGGGCCGTGCGTCCACACCGCAAGCAGCTTGACGCCGTTGTATTCGCCCACCTTGTGGAAGTGCTTCCAGTGGATGCGGCTGTAGGCGACCGAATTGATCTCCGCCGTCGCCCCTGCGCCTGGCAGCTCGGCCATCGCCGGCAATACGTGGCGCGCGGGGGTATAGCTCGCCGTCACGTACGACAAGTCCATCAAGCCGTCGCGCACGGCGTCGAACGTTCCCGGCGGCGCCGACGGATGCTTCGGCAGGTACGTGAACTTCACGCGTCCGCCGGTTGCCTTCTCCACCTCGGCGCACCAGTTCTCCTGCCACTTGCTCAAGTGATGCGTCTGCGGCACCCAGGTCGAGAACGTGAGTGTCGTCTGCGCAAGCGCAGGCGACGCAAGGCCGATGGCGGCGATCGCCGCGGCGGCGGAACTGCAAAGCGTCTTCATGAATCCCTCCTCGGATCGATGCGCGCAGAGTGTATCAAAGGTAAAGTGCGCGCATGACAACCGCGATCGACCTGCATACCCACGTTGTCCCCGAGCGTTTTCCGCAGTACGCCGGCCGGGGCGCGAACGTGCCCTGGCCCTCGATGGCCGATGCGCACGCCTGCCACAAGCACGTGATGATTCAAGGAAAGGTGTACCGCACGGTTTCCGACGGATCGTGGAGCGTGCCGCGCCGGATCGAGGCGATGAACGAGATGCGCGTGGCGAAGCAGGTGATCTCGCCGATGCCGGAGCTGCTCTCCTACTGGCTGCCGCTCGAGGACGCGCAGGTGCTGATCCGGTATCTGAACGACGAGATTGCGGCGATGGTGGAGCGCGCGCCGGACCGGCTGATCGGCCTGGGTGCGGTGCCGCTGCAGGACGTCGACGCCGCAATCCGCGAGCTCGAATACGTGATGCAGTCGCTCGGCCTGCGCGGCGTAGAGGTCGCGAGCCACGTGAACGGCATCGCCATCGGCGATCCGCGCTTCGATCCGTTCTTCGCCGCAGTCAGGCGGCTCGGCGCCGGGGTGTTCGTGCATGCGCTGCGGCCCGCCGGGCAGGAACGCAACGTCGGCGCGTTCCCCGAGCAGGCGGTCTGCTTCCCGGGCGAGATTGCGCTCGCCGCGGCGTCGATCATCACCGGAGGAATGGCCGAGCGGCATCCGGATCTGCGGATTGCATTCAGCCATGGCGGCGGCGCGCTTTCGATCCTGCTGCCGCGCCTGGATCATGCATGGGACGTGGTGCCGAAAGCGAAGGAATCGCTGCCGCACTCACCAAGCACCTATGCGCGGCGATTCTTCTACGACACGGTGCTCTTCGATTCGGCGTCGCTGCGCTTCGTCGCCGACCGCTACGGCGTCTCGCAGCTGATCGTCGGCAGCGACTACCCGTTCGCGATGGGCGAGAAGGATCCGGTGGCGATGCTCGAGCAGGCCGGCTTCGCGGCGGACGCGGTGCAGGCGGTGCTGTCGTGGAACGCGAAGCGCTTTCTCGGGATCGAGAAAGGCTGATCGAGCGTCACTCCCAGCTCCGGCACGATCGAGAGCCACACCGGGCCATCCTCGCGATAGCGGCGCTCGCATTCTTCCGGCGCCAACGCCTAGAATGCCGGCGATGGAGACGCGCGATCTGCGTTTTCTGCTCGCGCTCAGTGCGCCGCTGGTGCCGATCGTCGGTCAGCGGATCGGCGACAATTTCCACGCGTTCTGGGTGTTCTTCGTCGTCTATCCGCTGCTGGACTTCGCGATCGGAAGGCGCATGGCCGAAAGCTCCGGCGCGGAGCTCGCGCGCCTCGAGCAAAGCGCGTTCTTTCGTGCAATCCTTTACGCGTATGTGCCGCTGCACCTCGTGCTCATCGCATGGGGCGCGTCCGTGGTCGATTCACTCGAAGGCTGGCAGGCCGTCGGCCTGACCCTCTCCGTCGGCCTCGTGTGCGGCGCGCAGGGCATCACTGCCGCCCACGAGCTGGGGCATAAGAGCGGGCGCCTGGAGCGCTGGCTAGCGCGGGTGCTGCTGTACACCGTGAGCTACGGCCACTTCACGATCGAGCACAACCGCGGGCACCATGTCCGGGTGGCGACGCGCGAGGATCCGGCCAGCGCGCGCTATGGCGAAAGCTTCTGGCGCTTTCTGCCACGCACGCTCCGCGGCAGTTACCTGCACGCCTGGCGATTGGAGCTTGCGCGGCTTGCGCCGCGCGGCCTTCGCTGGTGGAGCGCACGCAATGAGATGCTGTGGGCAACGCTGGCACCGTTCGCGGTCGCGGCGGCACTCGGGGCTGCGTTCGGCCCGCTCGCGGCGGTGTTCTTCTTCGGCCAAAGCGCGATGGCCATCGCGCTTCTCGAGGCGGTCAACTACGTCGAGCACTATGGACTGGAGCGAGCGCACGACCGCCACGGAAGCTACGAGCGCGTCGGCGCACGCCATTCGTGGGATGCGAACGAGTGGCTGACCAACGCGACGCTTTTCCACCTGCAGCGGCACGCCGATCACCACCTGCGGCCGATGCGGCCGTACGCGGCGCTGCAACCGCAGGCCGAGAGCCCGAAGCTGCCGACCGGCTATGCCGGGATGATTCCGCTCGCGCTCGTGCCGCCGCTGTGGTTCGCAGTCATGAATCCGCGCGTGCCGCGCGCCGCCGCAGCAGCCATCGCGTGATCCATAAGCATCCGATCGCAAGCGGGGCAAGAATCATCGCGAGGTGATCGGGCTCGCCGAGCAGATGCGACAGCGTTGCCGAGAGCCATCCCCCGCTGCCGTGTTCCGGGTGCGCGAACGCATCCCCCGCCGCGAGAAGAACAAGCATCAAGCCTGCGCGTTGCATAGCAGCCCTTCCTTTTCGATGAACTGGATCACGGTTTCGAGCCCCTGACCGGTCTTGAGGTTGGTGAAGACGAACGGCCGCTCGCCGCGCATCTTCTTCGCATCGCGCGCCATCACCTCGAGCGAGGCGCCGACCATCGGCGCGAGGTCGATCTTGTTGATGACCAGCAGGTCGGATTTCGTGATGCCGGGCCCGCCCTTGCGCGGGATCTTGTCGCCCGCCGCGACGTCGATCACATAGAGCGTCAGGTCGGAAAGCTCCGGGCTGAACGTCGCCGCGAGGTTGTCGCCGCCGGACTCAATCAGGATCAGCTCGACCGCGGGAAAGCGGCGCTGCAGGCGCGCCACGGCTTCGAGGTTGATCGATGCGTCCTCGCGAATCGCGGTATGCGGGCAGCCGCCGGTCTCGACGCCGAGGATCCGCTCGGGCGCGAGCGCTTCGTTGCGCACGAGGAACTGCGCATCTTCCTCGGTGTAGATGTCGTTGGTGACGACTGCGAGGTCGTAACGCTCGCGCAACGCGCGGCAAAGCGCGAGCGTAAGCGCGGTCTTTCCCGAGCCGACGGGCCCGCCGATGCCGACGCGAAGGGTCATGAGCGAAAGAGCCGCGAGTACTGTGTCTCGTGGCGCGCAGAAAGCAGCGCGAGTCCGGGCGCGAAGTTGCTCATCTCGTCGTCTTCGAGGGCGCAAGCGCTCGCTACGATCCCGGGCAACTTCCCGCCCAGCGAGAAGAGCATCCGCTGCGCCTCGGTCTGCCCGAGCGGAATCGATTTCACCGCGGCCATCGCCTGGTTCTCGACCCAGGACCATAGATAGCCCTGCAGCGCCGAAGAAGGATCGATCTGCCATCGCTCGACCGCAAACGCGAACGAGGAGGGAAACGAAGGCTCTTCGATGTCGACCGGCCCGGCGCCGAGATCGGCGAGCAAGCGAGCGAGCGAAAAACCCATCTGCACCGTCTCGGCGCGCAACTCGGCGGTCTCGCGGCTGGCGAGAAAAAATTCGTTCCAGCGAGCGCGCGCTTCGCGATCGCGCATCATGCGCCAGAGTACCGGCGCTTCCATGCGCGCCATCGAATGCTCGAGCACATCCGCGATCCAGCGCTCCGCGCTCGCAGCGTCGTGCACCGTGCCTGCCTCCACCGCCGCCTCCAATCCGCCCGAGTAGCTGTACGCGCCCACCGGCAGCGCGGGACTCGCAAGCTGAAGGAGCCGGGCGAGCTGCTCAGTGCTTGTGGTCATGATGGTGGTGCGGATGGTCGCAGTGATCGTGGTCGTGGTCGTGATCATGGTCGTGCGCGTGGTCGTGTCCATGATCATGGTCGTGCGGCTCGCCGAACTCGTGAATCTTGCCACCGTGGCCCATCTCTTCGTGGCGATGGCCGGCCGCATAAGCGCCCGCCTCTGGTTCGAAGGGCGCTTCGATCGCCGAAACCTTCGCGCCGAGACCCTGCAACATCTCCTTCAGCACGTGATCGGCGGCGATACGCAGGTATCCGTCGCCTACTTCGACGGAAACATGGCGATTTCCCAGGTGATATGCGGCGCGAGAGAGATCTGTGGGATTGGCGCACTCTACATGCAGCAGCTTTTCGGTCGCCGCGACGATTTCGATGATCCGGCCGTCGGAGGCCGTGACTAGGTCTCCGCCGCGCAGCACTTCACCGCGCGGCAGCATCAGCGCGACCTCCTCGCCGGAATCGAGTTTTGCGTGCAGCCGGCTCTTCTGCCGCAAGTCGAACGGCAGACGCAGCGCACCCCGCACCTGCACGGCGTACGCGTTGCGCGGAACTTTGAGTTTGGTGCGGATTTCAAGCACTCAGCATTTCCTCGGTTACGAACGACTCGCGGGCGGTCAATCGATCACGGCGTCCGCACGAACCAGGAAGGACTGCGGAATCGTCGCGGCAAGCTCCTTCGCAGTCCTGCGGTTCACCACCAGCTCGAACCGCGTCGGCTGCTCGACCGGCAGTTCCGAAGGCTTGGCGCCCCGCAGGATCTTGTCCGCGAATGTTGCCGCTCGCCGGGAGGATTGTCGCAGGCTTGGCCCGTAAGACATCAGGCCGCCTGCTTCGGTACCTTCGCGCACTCCGTGCATCGAGGGCAGACGGTTCTTGAGCGCAAGGTTTGCGATCTCGCTCGCATGAACGATGAACAACGCCTCCGCAACGACAAGCAGCGCTTCGGCACGCTTTCCGCGCATCTCGGCGAAAGCGCGGTCGAACTGCTCCGGACCGATCACGCGGACGTGCTCGAGCTGCAGTTCCAGGTTTTTTGCGGCTTTCCTCAGTCCCTCGATCGCGTTGGATTCCGCGGGATTCGCGGGATTCGACAGCACGGCCACAACGCGAAGGCCCGGGATCGCCTCTTTCAGCAGCTCCAGGCCCTTCACTATGGTAGTGAGCCCGACGCTGAACGCGGTGCCTGTGACGTTTCCGCCGGGTTGCGCCAGGCTCGCGACCAGCCCGATCCGGTCCGGGTCGCCGGCGTTGACCATGACGATCGGTATGGTGGCGGTCGCCTTCTTTGCTGCTACCGCGGCCCGCGTAGGCTGCGCGACGATGAGATCCACCTTCAGTCGCACCAGTTCCGCCGCCATTCTTGCCAGGCGATCGGCGTTGTCTCCGGCAAAACGATACTCGATCTGGACATTCTGGCCCTCGGCCCATCCGGCTTCGCGCAGCCCGTCCCGAAACGCAATGTGGAACCCCACGGTCGCAGAACTGCTTCCGAGATACCCGATCCGGTGCATCTTCGCGGACTGCGCGTCCGCCGCGATCGGCACACTCAGGACGCACGCCGCGATGACCAGTCTTAGGACCACTGCCCCGGGATCAAAACAGAAAATACCGCTGCGCCATCGGCAGCACCTTCGCCGGCTCGCAGGCGAGCAGCTCGCCATCGGCGCGCACTTCGTAGGTTTCCGAGTCGACGTCGATCTTCGGCTGCAGGTCGTTGTGCACCATGTCCTTCTTGCCGATCTTGCGCGTCTTTCTCACCGCTTCGAGCGGGCGCGCGAGATTCATCTCCTGCAGCGCCGGGTTCTTCAGCGCCGCCTGCGACACGAACGTGATCGAGGTGCGCAGCGCTTTTCCAAACGAGCCGAACATCGGGCGTGTGTGCACCGGCTGCGGCGTCGGGATCGAGGCGTTCGGATCGCCCATCGCCGCGGAAGCAATCATGCCGCCCTTCAGCACCAGCGACGGCTTGACGCCGAAGAACGCCGGCTTCCACAGCACGAGGTCGGCGAGCTTTCCTTCCTCGATCGAGCCGACGACATGCGAGACGCCCTGCGCGATCGCCGGGTTGATCGTGTACTTGGCGACGTAGCGCTTGACGCGGCCGTTGTCGTGCTTCTTCGGATCACCTTTCAGCGCACCGCGCTGCATCTTCATCTTGTGCGCGGTCTGCCAGGTGCGAAGGATCATCTCGCCGACGCGCCCCATCGCCTGCGAATCCGACGACATCATCGAGATCGCGCCGAGATCGTGCAGGATGTCCTCGGCGGCGATCGTCTCCTTGCGGATGCGCGATTCGGCAAACGCGACGTCCTCGGCGATCGCCGGATCGAGGTGATGGCACACCATCAGCATGTCGAGGTGCTCGGCGATCGTGTTGACGGTGTAGGGCCGGGTCGGGTTGGTCGACGAAGGCAGCACGTTCGCTTCGCCGCACACCTTGATGATGTCCGGCGCGTGCCCGCCGCCGGCGCCTTCGGTGTGCAGCGTATGGATCGTGCGTCCCTTGAACGCGCCGATCGTGGTCTCGACGAATCCGGATTCATTCAGCGTGTCGGTGTGGATCGACACCTGCACGTCCATCTCGTCGCCGACCGCGAGGCAGTTGTCGATCGCCGCAGGCGTCGTGCCCCAGTCTTCGTGCAGCTTGAGGCCGATCGCACCTGCGTGCACCTGCTCGCGCAGCGGCGCAGGCAACGACGCATTGCCTTTACCAAGGAAGCCAAGGTTCATCGGGAACGCTTCGGCCGCGGCGAGCATCGAGAGGATGTGCCACGGCCCCGGCGTGCAGGTCGTAGCAAACGTTCCAGTCGCGGGTCCGGTGCCGCCGCCGATCATCGTCGTGATGCCTGCCGCGAGCGCTTCGTCGATCTGCTGGGGGCAGATGAAGTGGATGTGTGTGTCGATGCCGCCGGCAGTGACGATGCTTCCTTCGCCCGCGATCACCTCGGTGCCGGCGCCGATCGGGATCGTCACCGCGGGCTGGATGTCCGGGTTGCCGGCCTTGCCGATCTTCCAGATGCGTCCGTTCTTGATGCCGATGTCGGCCTTGACGATGCCCCAGTGGTCGACGATCAGCGCGTTCGTGATCACGGTGTCGGCGACCTGCGCCGATTCGCGCTGGCTCTGCCCCATGCCGTCGCGAATCACCTTGCCGCCGCCGAACTTCACTTCCTCGCCGTACGTGGTGTAGTCGTTCTCGACCTGGATCCACAGATTCGTGTCGGCGAGCCGCACGCGGTCGCCGACCGTCGGGCCGAACATCTCGGCATACGCCTGGCGGGAGATCTTCATTTGAGCTTGCCCATCACTTTGCCGGCGAAGCCGTACACTTTGCGATCGCCTGCAAGCTCCACGAGCTCCACCGTGCGCGCCTGGCCCGGCTCGAAACGCACCGCAGTGCCGGCGGCGATATTCAGCCGGAAGCCGTACGCCTTTCTTCGATCGAACCGCAGCGCGTCGTTCGTCTCGAAGAAGTGGTAGTGCGAGCCGACCTGGATCGGGCGGTCGCCGCTGTTGGTGACTTCGATCGTCACCGTCGGGCGGTCCTTGTTCAACTCGAGCTCGCCCGCCATCACCTTCATTTCGCCCGGGATCATGGGATCGGGTTGTGCACGGTGACGAGCTTCGTTCCGTCCGGGAACGTCGCCTCGACCTGGATCTCGGGAATCATCTCGGGAACGCCTTCCATCACTTCGTCTCGCTTCAGAAGCGTCGCACCCCAGCCCATCAGCTCGGAGACGCTCCTGCCATCGCGCGCGCCCTCCATGATCGCCGCAGACAGAAAGGCGACCGCTTCAGGATAGTTGAGCTTCAGCCCGCGCGCCTTGCGCCGCTCTGCGAGCAGCGCGGCAGTGAAGACGAGCAGCTTGTCTTTCTCCCTCGGGGTTAGTTCCATTTTTTCACGGTGGTTCGCAAGAACGATGCCCGTTCAGGCGCTGGCGGCGTCAGGGGAAGGAGCGGATTCTGCACCAAATCAGAGCAGGTGCGCACCGCGTCGTTCCTTCGCTTACTCGCTCGCCAAATCGATCGCCATTTCGAAAAGTTCAGCGAACTTGAGCACCTTCGCCCTCGCCGCCTCAGTTGCGTCAGGGTCGCCACCGAGATGCCGGCTGAACCGCATCACCGTCAACGCTGCGAGCAGATTGTCCGACATCTGCGCGCGCTGCTCCGGCGAATAGGCGTTATGCGACGCGCCGACGATGTGCGTCGCGGCAAGACTGGCAAGCCGGATCAGTTCCGGCGGCTCCTCGTCGATCGGGGCACCCTCACCGATGGACCGCAGGCGACGCGCGGCTTCGCGGGCAGCCTGCGGCCCGCCGCTCTTGGCATCCGACTCGTTGCTGGACGTCATCCATCCTCTCCCCGTGGTTGTCAGGTGCTCCAGATGCGCGGCGCTACCGCTTGCCGTTGCTGAAGCGCCGGCCGCAGTATTGCCCACAATTTCGTGAAGTAGTGTTTCGCCGCTTCGCTCGAGTCGCCGAGATAGCGGCCGACAAGCAATCCCGGCAGACGCGTCACTGCGGTTTCGCCGGCAGACGCCTGCTCGATTCGGCAGGCACTCAAGGCGGCATCGTCGATCTCGCCGGCTGCAAGCAGCGTGCCGCATACCGTGCGCCCGGCAAGACCGGCGGGCGATTGCAGCAGCGCGCCGCCCGCATCGATGCGGCCGCGCTCGTTCCACAAAAGCCTGCCATCGCGACGAATCTGCGTCGCGAGGAGGCAGTGGCCGGCCGCGAAGCGCTCGCCGGAACCGGTGCGGCCGAGGCACAGGATTTCCCATCCGAGGTAACTCGCATCGCCGGCGAGCCGGATCGCCATGCGCATCTCCGAAAGGGAGCCGCTATAGAGGATCGTCTCCTGCGGCAGCCACTCGAGCGAGCCATGCACTTCCAACGACACGTGCTGACGCGCCCACCGGGCTTGCGAGCGATACCACTTCGCCGCGCCGGGCGTGGTCAGCAGAGCGGCGGCACCCTCGCCGACCGCCGCGGAGATGACCAGCTCGTCTCCTCCCGCAATGCCCCCCGGCGGATGCACGATGATGGTGTGGCAGACGGGTTCGCCTTCGGGATATAGCGGCTTTTGCACGACGAGCGGACCGTCGTGGCGGCGACTTGCGAGAACGGTCCTGTCCCCATGGCGCTCATACTGCAGCGCGAGCTCCGCTTTCCATCCCTGAGCGACGTGCTCGGCAGCGCTCATCTCAAAGGATCCTGTTCGGCGGGCGATTCACGGTCGCAGGAACGCTTCGCGAATCCGCTGCAGCTCACCGACCAACGCCTGCGTTTCGCTGGCCTCAGGCGGCGCCCCTGTCGGGCACGCCGCTGCAGCGAGGAACGCATCCCATGCATGGCCGCCTTGCGGCCGGCTGATCGCAAAGCTCGCGAGGCTGCCATCGTCGAGCCAGGTGGCAGTGACGCTATGGCTTTCGGCTTCGGCGCCACAGCCGTAGCCGTGAATCGAGCGATGCAGCACGACCGGCATTCCTGCGTAGAACAGCGCGTCGTATGCGCGCGTGCGGCGACACTCGCCGCCGCCGGCTTGCTCCGCATAGATCGAAAACCGCTCGACGAGTTGCCCGTCGGTCTGGATCTGCACGAGGTGGTTGCGACTGAGCGTCCAGCCGGCCAGCGGCTCGGGAAAGGGCTCGCGCAACCGCAGGCTGCGCTGGCCCGCAGGGGGCTTCGCCGGCGGATCGCTGGCGACGGTGGGCGACAGGAAGTCGAACAGGCCCGCGACACGGTGGTACGGACGAAAGCGATAGGTGCCGTTTCCGAGCGATTGCACTCCGCCGGTGCAGTCGCGCGCAGCAGCGACCGATGCGCCCTTTGCGTCGCTCCAGCGATGGCGCACCCGCACGCCGAGGTCAAATGCGTAGTGACGGCTGAGGAGCGCGGATTCATGGATTCCGGCTTCAGGAGCCGTTCCGAAAAGCACCAGGCGCAGATCCGGCTGCGGCCGTCCAAGGCCGCGCGGGACCGGCGTACGCAGCGTCACGTGGTTCAGCCGATATTCGGCGTGACCGGAAGGCATGTCGGGCAGCCGGAAGCGCAGGATCCGGCCCTTACGCTCGATCTGCTCGCCCTTCAGAGTCCGTTCCTGCGAGATTGCAATCAGCCGGCTGCCGAACGGCATCGTGCGCTCGCGCCTTGCAGTCACGCCCTCGATCAGCCGCGTTGGAGCATAGATCGCCTCGATGCCGAGGCGCGGATCGGCGAGCAAAGCCTCGAGTTCCGCGGGCGCGAGCAGGCCGCTCAGGTGCAGCACCTCGACTTCGACCGTCACGTCCCGCGCCGCGGCAGGCTTCGCAAACAGCGAAAGGAACATCAGCAGCGGAACGAGAAACCGTGGCGGCATGCAGGCCGCGCGATTCTACGCGCCGCCGGCACGGCAAGAATTACACCGCGAGCAGCCGCCGCACGCCGTCCTTGTCCATGTCGGCGCCGATGCCGCGCGCGATGATCTCGCCGCGCTCCATCACCAGGTACTGGTTGGCGAGCGAGCGCGCGAAGTCGTAGTACTGCTCGACGAGCAGGATCGCCATTTCGCCGGTTTCGGCGAGCGCGCGAATGGCGCGCTCGATGTCTTTGATGATCGACGGCTGGATTCCTTCGGTTGGCTCATCGAGGATCAGCAGCTTCGGCCCCGCCGCCAGCGCGCGGCCGATTGCGAGCTGCTGCTGTTGCCCGCCGGAGAGATCGCCGCCGCGGCGGCGGAGCATCTGCTGGAGCACCGGGAACATCTGGAAGATCCGCGGCGGCACCACGCTTCCCATCGGGCGCGTGGCAAGGCCCATCCGCAAGTTCTCTTCCACGGTCAACCGCGGAAAAATTTCGCGCCCTTGCGGCACGTAGCCGATGCCGGCGCGCACGCGCTCGTACGGCTTCGCGGACGTGAGGTCCGCGGCGCCGAAGCGAACGCTGCCGGTCTGCGCCGGAACGAGCCCCATCAGCGTGCGCAGCAGCGTGGTCTTGCCGACGCCGTTGCGGCCAAGGAGCGCCGTCACCTTGCCCGCAGGCACGTCGAACGAAAGATCGCGCAGGATATGACTGCCGCCATAGAACTGATTCAGCTGGGAGACGGCGAGCATTTTCTATCTCCCGAGATAGACCTCGACCACTCGAGGATCGTTCTGCACCTTGGCCATCGGCCCTTCCGCGATCACCGTGCCTTCGTGCAGCACCGTGACCTTGCGCGCGATTTTCTCGATGAACGCCATGTCGTGCTCGACCACCACCAGCGAATGCGCGCCGGCGAGCGCCAGGAAGAGCTCCGCAGTGCGCTCGGTTTCGTCGTCGCTCATCCCGGCGACCGGCTCATCCAGCAGCAGCAGCTTCGGCTCCTGCACGAGCAGCATGCCGATCTCGAGCCACTGCTTCTGGCCGTGCGAGAGCAGACCCGCGATCCGCTCGGCGGCGTCGGTGAGGCGAATGAGGCGCAGCGTATCGGCGATGCGGTCGCGCTCGTCGTCGGAAAGCCGTGCAAAGAGCGTCCGGCGCACCGTCTTGTCGGCCTTCATCGCGAGCTCGAGGTTCTCGAACACCGTGTGGTGCTCGAAGATGGTCGGCTTCTGGAACTTGCGCCCGATGCCGGCGTGCGCGATCTCGGCTTCCGAGAGGCGCGTCAGGTCGATCGTCTGGCCGAAGAAGCAGCTCCCGCTATCTGGACGCGTGCGGCCGGTGATCACGTCCATCATCGTGGTCTTGCCGGCGCCGTTCGGCCCGATCACGCAGCGCAGCTCGCCGACGTCGATCGTGAGCGAGAGCTTGTTCAGGGCGCGAAAGCCGTCGAAGCTGACGCTGATGTCCTCGAGGTACAGGATTGCGCCATGCGTGACGTCCAGCTCGCCCGGCTTCACGAGATGCGTGTAATGCGAACCCGGCTCGTCCTGCGCGAGCGGCGCGACGGGCTGCTCGAGCGGCAGCGGCTCTACCGGCTTCATGTCGCGCGACGCCATTTGCGAAGAATACCGACCAGCCCCTGCGGCAGGAAAAGCGTCACCAGGATGAACGCCAACCCCAGCACATAGAGCCAGTACTCGGGGAACGCCTGCGTGAAGAAGCTTTTCGCGCCGTTCACGACGCCTGCGCCGACGATCGCGCCGGCGAGCGTGCCGCGCCCGCCCACCGCGACCCAGATCGCGATCTCGATCGAGTTCGCCGGCGACATCTCCCCCGGATTGATGATGCCGACCTGCGGCACGTAGAGCGCGCCGGCGATGCCGCACAGCACCGCCGACAGCGTCCAGATGAAGAGCTTGTAATTGACCGTGTTGTAGCCGCAGAAGGCGACTCGCTGCTCGGCGTCGCGGATCGCCGCCAGCACGCGCCCGAAGCGCGAGGTGACGAGCCAGCGCCCGGCGAGCAGCGCGCCGATCAGCGTTGCGCCGGTCGCCGCGAAGAGCGCCATGCGCGTCTCCGGCGTGGCGATCGTGAAGCCGAGGATGCGCTTGAAGTCGGTGAAGCCGTTGTTGCCGCCGAACCCGGTCGCGTTGCGAAAGAAAAGCAGCATCGCCGCGAACGTCAGCGCCTGCGTGATGATCGAGAAGTACACGCCTTTCACCCTCGAGCGGAAGGCGAAGAAGCCGAACACGTACGCGAGCAACCCGGGCACCAGCACGACGAGCAGCGCCGCCCACCAGAACTGGTCGGTGTTCCACCAGTGCCAGGGGTATTCCTTCCAGTCGAGGAACACCATGAAGTCCGGCAGGTCGGACTGATACTGCCCTTCTCTTCCGATCTGGCGCATCAGGTACATGCCCATCGCGTAGCCGCCGAGGGCGAAAAAGAGCCCGTGGCCGAGGCTCAGGATCCCGGCGTAGCCCCAGACCAGGTCCATCGCGAGCGCAACGATCGCGTAGCACATGATCTTGCCGGCGAGCGTCACCCAGTACTGCGAGACGTGGAAGGGGCTCGAAGGCGGCACCACGAGACTGAACACCGGAAAGACGACGAACAGCACGAAGGCAAAGGCGCCGAGCGCGATCCAGCCCCTGGTCCCGTAGAGCCGCGAGATCGTCGTCGCGATCGGTCCCATGTCAGGCCTCGGCAGCGCGGCCCTTCAGGGCGAACAACCCCTGCGGCCGGCGCTGGATGAAGAAGATGATGAAGACGAGCACGACGATCTTCGCGATCACGGCGCCCGACCATGCTTCGAGGAACTTGTTGGCAAAGCCGAGCGTGAGCGCCGCGTACACCGTGCCGGCGAGTTGCCCGACGCCGCCGAAGACGACGACCATGAACGAGTCGACGATGTAGCCCTGGCCGAGTTCCGGGCCGACGTTGCCGATCTGCGAGAGGGCGCAGCCGGCAAGCCCGGCGATGCCGGCGCCAAGGCCGAACGCGAGCGTATCGACACGCGCCGTCGGCACGCCTACGCAGGAAGCCATCTCGCGGTTCTGCGTCACGCCGCGCACGAAGAGCCCGAGCCGCGTGCGCGTGAGTAGCAGCCAAATGCCGGCCAGTACCAGCGCCGCGAACGCAATGATCATCACGCGATTCCATGGCAGCACCACGTTCGACAAAATCTGGATGCCGCCCGACATCCAGCTCGGGTTCTCGACGCCGACGTTCTGCGCGCCAAAGAGCGTGCGCACGAGCTGGATCAGGCCGAGGCTGATGCCCCAGGTCGCGAGCAGCGTCTCGAGCGGCCGGCCGTACAGCCAGCGAATCACCACGCGCTCGAGCACCATGCCAACCAGCGCCGCAACCAGGAATGCAGCGGGCAGCGCGGCTGGCAGGTACAGGTCGAACGCCTGCGGCGCATAGGCGCGGAACAGGTTCTGCACGACGTACGTCGTATAGGCACCGATCATGATCAGCTCGCCGTGCGCCATGTTGATGACGCCCATCAGGCCGTAGGTAATCGCAAGGCCGAGCGCGGCCAGGAGCAGGATCGATCCGAGCGATACGCCGGCAAAGACAAGGCCCGCCATCTCGCCCCACACCAGCTTGCCTTCCACTGCACGCAGGCTCGCCTGCGCCGCGGCGCGAATGTCTTCGTCGGCTTCCGCGTACTGGCCCTGCTTGTCCTTCTCCAGCAACCCCATCAGCAGCGTCTTCGCGGTGGGGCCCGGGGACTCACCGAGCATGCGGATCGCGGCGAGGCGCGATTCTTTCGTTCCGGATTTGAGCTCCATCGTCGCGGCGATTCCCTCGAGCATCGCCTTGAG
>DASUMM010000049.1:0-3095 GCA_036277655.1 Burkholderiales bacterium
GCCGATCCGCTCGGCGGCGTGCGCCACGTGATCCCGCGCAAGAAGTAGCTACTTCTTCAGCAGCGCTTCCGCGAGGTCGAAGACGTCATCGGGCCAGTAAATCGAAGGCCTCGGGCGCCGGGCGCCCGCCGCCGCAAGCGGCCGGCACGCGAGCAGCGGGTACACCCAGCGCGAGGGAAACGCGCTTCGTCCTTGCGCGGCGCCGAGCAGCGCACCGGCAATGCAGGCATTCGTGTCGGTGTCGCCGCCGCAGCCCACCGTGGCAATGATTCCCTCTTCCGCAGTCTGTCCGGTGCGCAGACGAAAGAACGCGTTCTGCAGCGCGACCAGCACCCAGCCCTGATGCTTGAGGAAATCCGCTGGCAACTCGCCTGAGGCCGCGCGCCGCAGCGCCTGCCGCACGCCAGGCTCGCGCGCCTCGGCTTCCGCCGCATGCAACATTTGCTCGCGATTTCCGCCGTCTACACCCACCGCAAGGGCTGCAGCGTAGGCGCCGCACGCATCCACGCAAACCGCGTTCGGGTGCGTAAGCGCGGAATCTTCGCGAGCCGCATGCGCAGCGCGCCCAGGGTCGCCCGCTGCCCAGATGCCAATCGGCGACACCCGCATCAGCGAGCCGTTCGCTTCGCTTTTCGCATCCGGCTCTCCACGAATGCCGCGCCGCGTGGTCGCACCGACATCGAACGGCTGCGAATCGAGCCATTCGCGGTAGCACTGCGACGCAGCCTGCGAGTCGTAGCCGCCGCGCGCAACGATGGATCGCGCAAGCGCCAGCGCCAACTCGCTGTCGTCGGTCGGCTGGCCGGCAATCGTGCCCCAGGTTCCACCCTCGGCGAGATTTCGCACGCCGCTCGGATGAGCGCGCGCGATATCCGCGGCGCTCTGGAACTCGACGAGCGAGCCGAGGCTGTCGCCGATGAGCTGCCCTAGCAGGCAGCCCTGCGCACGCGCAAGCTGCGGATCCCGCGCCGGGCGAGGAAAGCCGACGCTCACTTTGGGGGCGCGTTTTGATTCGCTCTCCAGCGAGGACCAGTCGAAACGCGCGAGATGGCGGGCGGCATCCGGCGCGCCCGCGAAGCACCCGGTCACGCGTGCGTCCAGCGCACCGCAGAAAGAGATCTCCCGGCCCGAGGCATCGAGCACCACGCCCTGCGCACCGCGAAGGAGCGCCGCCCCGGCAGCAATATCGTATTCATTGACGCCGTGAATGGAAACAGTCGCCACGCCATCGCCCGCCGCGATGCGCGCCAACCGATAAGCGATGCTCGGCATCGCGATGTAGCGGGCTGGAGAAACTGCTCGGGCCCAGCTTTCCGGGCGCAACTCGGAGGAGGCGGTCGCCCAGACGAACTCCCCGCGCTCCAGGCGCCTATGCGTGAGATCCGTGAACACCGGCTTGCCGTTCCGGAGGATCGGCCCGGCGCCTTCCATCCAGGCGATCGTATCGGTCCCGCGGTCGGGTGCGAATGGCGCATGCACCGCGCCGAGGACCGGAACACCCTCGCGCAGCAATGCCACCGACACGGCCGAGCCGCGCCGCCCCTTCAGGAATTCGCTCGTGCCATCCTGCGGATCGACGAGCCAGACGTGGCCCGCCTGCGTTCCGGCGGCGGCGCCGGTTTCTTCGCCCAGGAAATCGCACGGAATGAGAGCCTGCAGCCCTTCGCGCAGGCGCGACTCGATCTCGTCGTCGATCGGCGCCTTGCCGCGCGCGCCGCGCGGCCCGCCGGTGCGGAGGAACTCCTCGTGCAGCCGTGCGCCTTCGGCTTCGACGAGGGCGACGACCTGCGCGAGAAGGCGCGCCGGATCCAGGGGCCTAGCGCTTGCGGCCTGCGTGATACGGGCGCTTGGTTGGCCGCGGCGCCGGACGCTCGTCGAGGTGGCGGAAGTTGATCCGGCCTTTGGTCAAATCGTAGGGCGAAATCTCAAGCGTCACCCGATCGCCGGCGAGGATGCGGATGCGGTTGCGGCGTACATTGCCTCCGGCATAAGCGAGCACGTTGGCACCGTTCGTAAGCGATACGCGGAACTGCGTGTTCGGCAGCACCTCCTGGACCACCCCGTCCATCTCGAGCATTTCTTCCTTGGCCACGCGAGCCTCCAAAAAGCGAAAAAGTCTAAGAGTATGAAGCCTCTATGACGTTCTGCCAAGGGCGAACGCGGAATTCCCCGGTAGCGATCCGACGACGCGCGCGTCACAGCGCAACGCGGTTCCTGCCCGCCTGCTTCGCTCGATAAAGCGCCTGATCGGCGGCGCGGAGCACCTTGTCCGTAGAGTTGCGCTCGCCGCTCGAATCGGCGACGCCGATCGACACGGTGACCGACAGCACGAGCTCTGCAGCAACCTCGCCGCGCCGTTCGGATCCGACCTTGACGTCGAGTGGCCGGTCGCTGCGTCGAACCGCCATGTCGTAGGTTTCGATCGTCTTGCGCACCTTCTCCAGGTGCGGCAGCGCTTCGCGCACCTTGCAGTTCGGGAACAGCACGCTGAACTCCTCCCCGCCATAGCGGAACGCGCGACCGCCGCCGCCCACCAGCGCGAGCTGCCCGCCGACCAGCCTCAGCACCTGGTCGCCAACGTCATGGCCATGGGTGTCGTTGAACTGCTTGAAATGGTCGATATCGACCATCGCGATCGTGTAGGTGGGGCCCAATCCGCTCAACGCTTCCTCGAGCGCGCGTCGCGCGGGAAGCCCGGTCAGCTCGTCGCCGAACGCCATCCGGTGCGACTCCTGCAGCAGCGCGACGATCAGCATCAGGCCGGCCGCTGAGAGAAATGCGCCGAATGCGCCCGGTGCGCGCGCCCACTCGCAGGCGACGAAGAAGGTCGCGATCGCGGCCGCAAGGCCGACGTCGAGCGGCGCCGCATCGCGCTGCCACGCGCGCCACACGGCGGTCGCAAATGCGCCGGCGAAAAGCAGCCGGCCCAGCCACGGCGTCGGCGGACTGCGCAACAGCCAATGATCGAGCGCGGTGTGCCAGATGCCGCCCGAGAGCGCGCTCTTGCCCGCGCTGGCGACCCATGCAACGAGCACGATCTCGGCGAGGAACACCAGCAGCCAGCGGTAGTTGTAGTGGTGCGAGACGCCGCGCTC
>DASUMM010000050.1:0-4162 GCA_036277655.1 Burkholderiales bacterium
CCGGGCAGCGGCGGCACCGGGGTCGCCGTCGCGACGAGCTCGACGCCGTCGGGGATAATCGCCTCGACCTCGACCTCGGCGCTGCCGACGTTCGCGTAGCCGAGGCGGTGCGCGGCGGCATAGGAGAGATCCATGATGCGCCCCTTGTGGAAGGGGCCGCGGTCGTTCACGCGCACGACGACCGAGCGGCCGCTCGCACGGTGCGTGACGCGCGCGTAGCTCGGGATCGGCAGCGTCGGGTGCGCGGCGGTCATCGCGTACATGTCGTAGGGCTCGCCGCTAGACGTCGGCTTGCCGTGAAAGCGCTTGCCGTACCAGCTCGCCACGCCGCGCTGGCGAAAGTTGCGCGCATCGGTGAGAGGCACGTAATCGCGCCCGAATACCTGGTAGGGGCGATTGGCGAAACGGTGCAACGGCTCGATCCTCGGTTGCGCATCGGGGACCGAAGCAAGGTTCGGCGGCGGCTGGTCGCCCGGGCCGTCATCCTTGTAATACGCGCCGCGCTTCGGTGCCTCGGAGGGAGTTTCGCGCTTGGCAACGCCGCCACAGGCTGCGATTACGACCAACAGTGCTGCGCAGGCGATGCGCTTCACGGCGCCTCGTGAACGATGTGCCCGTCGACGATCGTCGCGCGCACCCGTCCGGTCAGCTCATGTCCCAGAAACGGCGTGTTCTTTCCCTGACTGCGCAGGCTTTCCGCAGTGACGCGGAACGGCGCCTGTGGATCGAACACGATCACATCCGCGCGACTGCCGGGCTGCAGCCGGCCGGAGCGCACCCCCAGCACGCGCGCCGGCTCGCTGGTCACCCGCGCGAGCGTCTGCGCGAGAGAAAGCTCGCGCTCGTTTCCCCACTGGAGCGTGAGCGGCAGCAGCAGCTCCAGGCCGGTCGCGCCGGGCTCGGCTTCGCCGAACGGCAACTGCTTGCGGTCTTCGTCCACCGGCGTGTGATCCGACACGATGCAGTCGATCACGCCCTCGGCGAGCCCGCGGGAAAGCGCTTCGCGATCGCGCCGGCTCCGCAGCGGCGGCTCCAGGCGGCAGTGCGGATCGAAGTAGCCCAGATCGAGATCCGACAGGTGCACATGATGGATGGCCACGTCGCACGTCACCGGCAGCCCTTCCTTCTTCGCCGCGCGCATCAGCTCGACTCCGGCGGCGCTCGAAAGCCTGCACACATGCAGGCGCGCTCCGGTCGTGCGCACGAGCTCGAGCAGCGTTGCGAGCGCGATTGTCTCGGCAAACACGGGAATGCCCGAAAGGCCCAGGCGCGTCGCCACCTCGCCGTCATGCGCGACGCCGTCCTTCGCAAGCCACGGATCCTCGGCACGCAGCCAGACCGGATAGCCGAAGGTGGCCGCATACTGCAGCGCACGCCACAGTACCTGCGTGTCCGAAATCGGTCGGTTCGCCTGCGAGAACGCAACGCATCCGCTCTCGGCGAGCTCGGCCATTTCGGTGAGGCGGCGGCCTTCGAGCTTGACCGTCAACGCGCCCACCGGGTAGACGCGCGCCCGCGAAAGCGCCTTCGCACGCCTGCGCAGCATGTCGACGAGCCCTGGCTCATCGAGCGGCGGATCGGTGTCCGGCGCGCAGGCGAGACTGGTCACGCCGCCCGCCACCGCCGCATCCATCTCCGATGCGAGCGTGGCCTTGTACTCGAACCCCGGCTCGCGCAGCCGGGCGGAAAGATCGACCAGGCCCGGCGCGACCACCAGGCCCTTGGCCTCGAGGATCCGGTCGGCCGTGCCGGCTTCCTCGGCGATCCGGCCGCCGGCGATGAAGACGTCGCGTGTTTCGTCCCGCCCGCTCGCCGGGTCGACCACGCGACCGCCGCGAATCAGGATGCGCATCAGTTCCCCGCCACGATCGACATCACCGCCATGCGCACTGCGATGCCGAACGTCACCTGCGGCAGGATGACCGAATGCGGGCCGTCGGCAACCGAGGAATCGATCTCGACGCCGCGATTCATCGGACCGGGATGCATCACGATCGCCTGCGGGTGCGCGAGCGCGAGCTTGTCCGCGGTGAGGCCGTACTTCATGAAGAACTCCTGCGCCGAAGGAAGCAGCGCGCCGCTCATGCGCTCGTTCTGCAGGCGCAACATGACGATCACGTCGGCGCCCTTGACGCCCTCGCGCATGTCATGGAACACGCGCACGCCAAGCGATTCGACGCCGCTGGGCAGCAGCGTTTGCGGGCCGATCACGCGCACTTCCGGCGTGCCGAGCGTGGTCAGTCCATGGATCAGCGAGCGCGCAACGCGCGAATGCAGGATGTCGCCGACCACGGCAACCGTCAGGTCGCGGAAATCCTTCTTGTAGTGCCGGATCGTGAAGAGGTCGAGCAGGCCCTGGGTCGGATGCGCATGGCGGCCATCGCCGGCGTTGATCACGTGCTCGTGCGGCTTCACCGCACGCGCGATCAGGAACGGCGCGCCGCTCGAAGCGTGCCGCACCACGAACACATCCGCCTGCATCGCCGAGAGGTTGGCGACGGTGTCGAGCAGCGACTCGCCCTTGCTTTGCGAGGACACCGCGATGTTCAGATTGATGACGTCGGCCGAAAGGCGCTTCGCCGCGATCTCGAACGTGGTGCGGGTGCGCGTCGAGGCCTCGAAGAAGAGGTTGAACACGCTCTTGCCGCGCAGCAGCGGCACTTTCTTGATGTCGCGCTCGGTCACGCCGACGAACGATTCGGCGGTATCGAGGATCTGCACCAGGATGTCGCGCGGCAAGCCCTCGATCGACAGCAGGTGCTGCAGCTCGTCGTTCGCGTTGAGTTGCGGATTACGTTGCACGTTCCAGCTCGAGCTTGAGTCGCGCGTCGTCCGCCCGCTTCAGGCGCAGGCGCATCCCGTCGGGGACCTCCACCGTCGTGCCGCAGTACTGCGCGCAGATCGGCAACTGCCGGCCGCCACGGTCGGCCAGCACGACGAGCGAAATGCTCCTCGGGCGGCCGTAATCGAAGAGCTCGTTCATCGCCGCGCGAATCGTGCGGCCGGTGTAGATCACGTCGTCGACCAGCAGCAGTTCGCGGCCTTCGACGTCGAACGGAATCTTGGTCCGCTTGGGGTCGTGCTTCAAACCCTGCTTGTGGTAGTCGTCGCGGTAAAACGCGATATCCATCAGGCCAAGCGGCGTCGCGAGGTCGAGCAGCGCGTGCAGGCGCTCGGCGAGCCATGCGCCACCTGTGTAGAGACCGATCATGCCGGCGTCCGGCGCAATGCGCGCGCGCAGCGCGTCGGCGAGCCGCGGCAGCAGGACTTCAGCGTCAGGCAGCTCGGTCATGCAGGTATTGCTCCAGGATCAGTTGCGCGGCGAGCGAATCGGCAGCGAGGCGGCCGAGCCGGCGGCCGCGCAGGCGATGCTCGGCTTCCAGCGAGCTATAGCGCTCGTCGACGAGTTCCACCGGCAGGCGAAAGCGGCCATGCAGTTGTCGCGCGAACCGCTCGGCGCGCCGTGTGAGGTCGTGGGCATGCCCGTTCGCCGCGAGCGGCAAGCCGACCACCAGCTGCGCCGGCCGCCATTCCTCGACCAGGCGACCGATCGCCGCAAAGCGCCCCGCGCCTGCAATCTCGATGCCCGGCAGCGGGTGCGAGGTGCCGGTCTCCGGCTCACCTACCGCGACCCCAATACGCTGAATGCCAAAATCGAAGGCGAGAATCGTGCGGCGTGCCGCCTCAGGCATGTCCCGCCTGATCGGCAAGGCGGGCGAAATCCAGCCCGAGCAGCTCCATTGCCGCCGCCAGTCGCTCCTCGGCCGGCAGGTCGAAGATGATGGCGTCGCGCGCTTCCACGGTCAGCCACGCGTTCTGCGACAGCTCGTGCTCGATCTGCCCGGGCGACCACCCGGCGTAGCCGAGCGTGACGAGCAGCTTCGGCGGCCCCTCGCCGCGGCCGACCGCCTCGAGGATGTCCTTCGACGTCGTGAGGCCGATGGCATCGCGCACGCGCAGCGTCGACTGCCAGTCGCCCGGCGGCGCATGCAGCACGAAACCGCGGTCGGTCTGCACCGGGCCGCCGAAATAGATCGGCGAACCGCGCAACTCGCGCTCCTCCAGCGTGAGGGACAGGCGCTCGAACAGGGCCTGCAGCGTCATGTCGATCGGCCGGTTGACGACCAGGCCGAGCGCGCCCTGGTCGCTGTGCTCGCAGATG
>DASUMM010000051.1:0-3878 GCA_036277655.1 Burkholderiales bacterium
CCCGAGTTCGCGCGCGACCCGAGCGCGCTCGTCCCCGCCTACCGCGCTATGGTGCTGATGCGCGCGCTCGACGCCAAAGCGATTTCGCTGCAGCGCACGGGAAAGATGGGCACCTATGCCTCGACGCTCGGCAAAGAAGCGATCGATGCCGGGGTCGGCGCGGTGCTGGCAAAGGAAGACGTGGTGCTGCCGAGCTATCGCGAAAGCGGAATTCTTTTCCTGCGCGGCGTCTCACCACATCGGGTGTTTCTCTATTGGGGCGGCGACGAGCGCGGCAATGTGTTCCCCGAGTCGCCGCACGATTTTCCGTTCTGCGTGCCGATTGCCAACCAGATGCCGCATGCGGTCGGCGTCGCTTATGCGATGAAGCTGCGCCACGAGCCGCGCGTGGCCTTCGCGATCCTGGGCGATGGAGCGACTTCGAAGGGCGATTTCTACGAGGCGCTGAATGCCGCGGGCGTCTGGAAACTTCCCCTCGTCACGCTGATCGTCAACAACCAGTACGCCATCTCGGTGCCGCGCAGCGCCCAGAGCGCCGCCGAGACGCTGGCGCAGAAAGGCATCGCTGCGGGAATTCCGTGCGAGCAGCTCGATGGCAACGACGTGATCGCGGTACGCGATTGCGTCGGCCGCGCACTCGAGCGCGCCCGCGCGGGCGATGGCGCGACGCTGCTGGAAGCGCTCACGTACCGGCTGAGCGACCACACCACCGCGGACGACGCAGGTCGCTATCGCAAGCCCGATGAGCTGGCCGAGGCGTGGAAGCGCGAACCGATCCTGCGGCTGCGAAACTGGCTCGCAGCGAACGGAGCGTGGTCGAAGGAGAAGGAAGAAGCGTTGCATCGGGAATGCGCCGAACGTGTGCAGGCAGCGGTGAAGGCCTACCTGGATACGCCGCAGCCGGGGCCCGAGCAGATGTTCCGGCACCTCTACGCGCGCCGGCCCGCGGCGTACCTGTGGCAGCGCGACGAAGCCTGCACGCCGCACACCGAACGCGAACGCCATGCCGAACCTCAGCCTGGTTGAATCGATCAACCTCGCGCTCGCGCGCGCGATGGACGATGACCCGCGGGTCGTCGTGCTCGGCGAAGACGTCGCGGTGAACGGCGGCGTCTTCCGTGCCACCGCGGGACTGCTTGAGCGCTTTGGCCCGGGGCGCGTCGTCGATACGCCGCTTGCCGAAGGGCTGATCGCCGGCATGGCCGTCGGCATGGCAGCCGAAGGCTTGAAACCGGTCGGCGAGATCCAGTTCGCCGGCTTTGCCTACACGACGATCGACCAGATCCTCAACCACGCAGGACGGCTGCGGCATCGCACGCAAGGACGGCTGACGTGCCCGATGGTGATGCGCACGCCCTGCGGCACGGGAATTCGCGCGCCCGAGCACCACTCGGAGAGTCCGGAGGCGATGTTTGCGCACATTCCCGGAATACGCGTCGTGGTTCCCTCGTCACCGAGGCGTGCCTACGGGCTGCTGCTCGCTGCGATCGCCGATCCGGATCCAGTGGTGTTTCTCGAGCCGTCGCGTCTCTACCGCCTTGTAAAAGAGGAGGTCGAAGACGACGGCGAGCCGATGGCGCTCGACACCGCGTTCGTGCTGCGCGAAGGAACCGACGTCACGCTCATCGCCTGGGGCGCGATGGTGCACGAGGCGCTCGGCGCTGCCGATGCGCTTGCGGAAGAAGGCGTGCAAGCCGAAGTAATCGACGTCGCGACCTTGAAGCCGCTCGATACCGAGACGATCCTTGCTTCGGTGGCACGCACCGGGCGCTGCGTGGTAGTCACCGAAGCGCCGCGCACGGCAAGCTACGCCTCCGAGATCGCGGCAAGTGTCGCCGAGCAGGGATTGCTGTCGCTCCTTGCGCCGGTCGAGCGCGTCACCGGCTGGGACACGGTGACGCCGATGGCACGGCTTGAAGCGCGTTACGCGCCCGATCGCCGGCGCATCGTCGAAGCAGCGCACAAAGTGCTGCAGTACCACTAGCCGTGCGCGTCTTCGTGCTTCCGGATCTCGGCGAAGGATTGCAGGAAGCCGAGATCGTCGAGTGGCGCGTCGCGCCGGGGGACGAAGTCGCCGTCGATCAGATCATCGTCGCGGTCGAGACCGACAAGGCGATCGTCGAAGTGCCCGCGCCCCACTCCGGCAGGATCGAGAAACTTTTCGGCAACGCGGGCGACGTCGTGCACGTCGGCGCGCCACTGGTTGGCTTCGAAGGCGAAACGGAGGACACCGGCACTGTCGTCGGCGAGCTCGCGGCTGCGAGCGTGGCGCGACATGGCGCGGGCGAAACGCGCATCGCCTCTGCAGGAGTACGCGCCACTCCCGCCGTGCGCGCGCTTGCGCGCAAGCTGAACGTGGACCTCGCAGCGATCCAGCCGAGCGGCCCGTCGGGAACGGTGACCGTGGCCGATGTGGAGCGAGCCGCCAAGTCGCCGGCACTCGGCGGCACCGAAGAAACGCTGCACGGCATGCGTCGCACGATGGCGCGCAACATGGCGCTTGCGCACGCAGAAGTCGCCTCGGTCACCGTGGTCGATGATGCCGACGTCGAAAGCTGGGCCGGCAGCGGTTCGCCGATGCCGCGCCTGGTGCGTGCGATCGTCGCCGCATGCCGCATCGAGCCAGGCCTGAATGCCTGGTACGACGCGAAAACTTCGAGCCGTCGCGTGCTCGAGGAAGTGCACGTGGGTCTGGCGGTGGACACGAGCGACGGGCTGCTCGTCCCGGTGCTGCGCGATTGCCACCGTCGCGATCTTGAAGATCTCGCGCAAGCGATTTCGTCTCTGGCGCGCGACGCCCGCGAGCGGCGGCTGGCGCCGGAAGCCCTGCGCGGCGCGACGATCTCGCTTTCGAATTACGGCGCCATCGCGGGGCGCTACGCATCGCCGATCGTCGTGCCGCCCATGGTCGCGATTGTCGGGGCCGGGCGACTCGAGCCGAGGCCGATCGTCGCGCCGGACGGCCAGATCGTCGCGCATCGCACCCTTCCCATCTCGCTTACCTTCGATCACCGCGCGGTCACCGGCGGCGAGGCCGGTCGCTTCCTGAACGCGGTCCTGCGCGACCTGTCCAATCCTCTTTGATAGGAGAATCGACATGGCCGAACCTGAAGGCGGCAACCAGGGCGAGGGCAACCGCGAAGCCGATCGCCAGTTCCGCGAGGCGCAGACGAAGTTCGTGCAATCCGAGCGAGGCAAGCAGAAGATCGCCGAAGCCGGCGAGGTGAGCGAAGAGGAAGCGAAGGAGCTGCGCGAAGCCGAGAAGAAAGCGAAGTCGCATTCCAAGGGCGAGGACCCGCAGGTCCGCAACCAGAGCGGCGGGTCGGCCGGCGGCGCGAAACAGAAGCCCTAATAGAGCAGTCGTGCGAGCGCAGCCGGGGCGTGGCTGCGCATCAGCACGTTGGTGATCTCCCATTGCTGCGGCGAGGGCAGCTTCTCGAGAAGCTGCGCTTCGCCGCTTGCCAGCACCGCGGTCGCAATTCCATCCTTGTAAAGCACGCGATTCGAAGCGAGCGCCGCGACCCGCGGACCGGGGACCAGGATGCCGACGAGATTCAGCGGATCGGCGCCGCTCACGGCCACCACCGCGCCGGTGGCATCGGCGCGCCGCGTGTCGCGCAGCGTGCCGACCGCATCGGGAAGCGCGTACTGCTCGCCGGAGAACCCGGCCACGAAGCGCCCGCCTCGCACTTCCCCGCGCGCTTCGAGCTTGCGGAACATATGCAGCAGGTCGCGCCACGGCGGCAAGTGGTCGGCCTCGCGCGCGAGCAGTTTCCAGAACACCACGCCGTAGCGACGCAAGAGAGCGCGAGCCACGTGCTCGAGCGCGGCCGGATCCAGGCGCGGCGCCGCCTCCCGCTCGCGACGCAGAAGCGCCC
>DASUMM010000052.1:0-4142 GCA_036277655.1 Burkholderiales bacterium
CGTCACCGCGAGCGAGATCTGCCCGAGACGGTCCTTCCACAGGCTCGCCACGCAGCCGGCAAAGTCGCGCAGCGTATCGAGCGGATGCGCAGGCAGCGGTTTCATCTGCACCCCGGTATTCGGGATGTAGAGGTTGAACACCGCGGCGATCGCATAGACCGCGGCGATCACGAGGATCGCCGCCTCCGGCGGCGTATCGATGCCGGTGTCGAAGGTGGGCAGATCGAACGCAAGCAGCGTGTGCGCGACGTGCTCGTTGATCAGCACGCCGCCCAGCACCGTGCCGAGGATGATCGAGATCACCGTCAGGCCCTCGATCCAGCCGTTCGCCAGCACCAGCTTCGAATGCGGCAGGTACTCGGTGAGGATGCCGTACTTGGCGGGCGAATAGGCCGCGGCGCCCAGCCCCACCAGCGCATAGGCGGCGATCGGATCGACGCCGAACAGCATCATCACGCAGCCGAGGATCTTGATCGTGTTGGCGAGGAACATCACCATCCCCTTCGGCAGCCGGTCGGCGAAGGCGCCGACGTAGGGTGCGAGGATCACGTACGACACGACGAAGAAGAACTTGAGGTAGGGCGTGAGCCACGCAGGCGATTGCGCCTGCATCAGCATGGCGATCGCCGCGACGAGCAGCGCATTGTCGGCGAGCGACGAGAAAAACTGCGCCGCCATGATGATGTAGAAGCCGCGGTTCATGCCGGCCGCGTTTATATCACGCGGCTGCGGAGCGTCCCGGCTCGAGCGCGCGCGTTCGCGCCGCGGGAACCTTTATGCTTCAATAAGCGTCTTCCAAGACGGCGCTAATGGGCGATGGCCGACCGGCGGCTGCAGGTCTTTCATGCGGTAGCGAAGCACCTGTCGTTCACCAAGGCGGCGGAAGCGCTTTTCATGACGCAGCCGGCGGTGACGTTCCAGGTAAAGCAACTCGAAGAGCACTTCAATACGCGCCTTTTCGAGCGCGGCCACGGCCGGATCGGGCTCACGCCGGCGGGGCAGGTTGCGCTCGAGTACGCGCACAAGATCCTCGCGCTCTCGGCCGAGCTCGACCTGCGCCTGAAGGACATGACCGGCGAGATCGCCGGGCCGCTGCTGGTCGGCGCCAGCACCACGATCGCGGAATTCCTGCTGCCACAGGTGCTCGGCCACTTCAAGTCGAAGTATCCCCGCGTGCAGCCGCGCCTGATCGTCGCCAATTCCGAGACCGTCGAGAACCGCGTTGCCGAGCATACGCTGGACCTCGGATTCATCGAGTCGGCCTCGCACCGGGAGGACCTCGTCATCGACGTCTGCTGCGACGATGAGCTGCAGGCCGTGTGCGCGCCGTCGCATCCGCTCGCGCGCCTGAAAAGCGCCGCGCCGAAGCAGCTCCTGCAGTATCCGTTCATCAGCCGCGAGTCCGGCTCCGGGACGCGCGAGGTCATCGACCATTACCTGAAGAAAGCGGGCATCCGCGCGGAATCGCTGAACGTCGTGATGGAGCTCGGCAGCCCGGAAGCGCTCAAAGGGCTGGTCGCGACCGGCATGGGATTCACGATTCTCTCGACTGCGACGACTTCCAAGGAGGCGCGGCTCGGCCAGCTGGTGCGCATTCCGCTTTCGCCGCGGCTGATCCGCAAGCTCTCGATCGTCTCTCCGAAAGAGCGATTCCGCTCGCGGCTGATCGACACCTTCGTGGAATTCGCCAGGGGCCGCCTCGCGCGGGCCGGCTAGAAGCGTCCGATGCCGCGCCCGATCCGCGCCACCATCCGCTCTTCGGCGCTGGCGCACAACCTGCAGGTTGCGCGCCGGGCCGCCGGCACCGCCAGGGTCTGGGCGGTAGTCAAGGCGAATGCCTACGGTCATGGCCTGTTGCGCGCCGCGAAGGCGTTCGAGAGCGCCGACGGCTATGCGGTGCTCGATTTCCACGAGGCGCTCGAGCTGCGCCGTGCCGGAGTGGAGAAGCCGATCCTGATGCTGGAGGGTTTTTTCAGCGCCGAAGACCTGCCGCTGGTCGCGCGCCATCGGCTCACCCCTGTAGTCCATAACCTGGAGCAGGTGGCGTGGCTGGAGAAAACCAAGCTGGAAGGTTCGATCGACGCCTATCTGAAGGTGAACAGCGGCATGAATCGCCTCGGATTCACGATGGAGAACGTGCGCGTCGCCTGGAATGCGCTGCGCGGGCACGCGCAGGTTCGCTCGATCACTTTGATGACGCATTTTGCCGACGCCGAAGGCGCCGGGATCGCCGCGCAGCTCGGCTGGTTCCGGACCATCACGGAACCGTTCCAGGCGCCGCGCTCGCTCGCCAACTCGGGAGCATTGCTGCGGTTTCCCGAGGCGCGCGCAGACTGGGTGCGTCCCGGTCTGATGCTGTACGGATGCTCGCCGCTTGCCGGCGAGAGCGCCGAAACGCTCGGCTTGCAGCCGGCGATGACGCTTTCCTCGGAGATCATCGGGGTGCAGAACCTGACGCCGGGCGAGCGGGTGGGCTACGGCTTCACGTACGAGGCGGCGGGCGAAATGACGATCGGCATCGTCGCCTGCGGATATGCGGATGGCTATCCACGTCACGCGCCCAGCGGCACCCCGGTGCTGGTCGGCGGCCAGCGCGTGCCGACTGTCGGGCGCGTGTCGATGGACATGCTGTGCGTCGACATCAGCGATGTCGCAGAGGCATACATCGGCTCGCCGGTGACGCTGTGGGGTGAGGGTCTTTCGGCGGATGAAGTCGCGGCAGCCGCGGGAACGGTCAGCTACCAGCTCCTCGCCGGGCTTGCGGCTCGCGTTCCGATCCGGGAAATAGCCTAGTGGCGAAGGCGAAGTCGGCGTACGCCTGCACCGATTGCGGTGCGACTGCGCTGCAATGGTTTGGCAGCTGCCCGTCCTGCGGTGCCGCGGGAACGCTCGTCGAGACGATTGCCGAGCGCAGCGGCCGCCATGTCGCGGCCGCAGCCCTCGCGCCGGTGTCTCTCGAAGCGATCGAGGCGCCGCAGGCGGAACGAATCTCGACCGGCTTGCCGGAGCTCGATCGCGTGCTCGGCGGCGGGCTGGTGGCAGGGCAGGTGGTGCTGATCGGCGGCGATCCCGGAATTGGCAAGTCGACGCTGCTGCTGCAGGCGGTGTCGGCGCTCGCGGCGGCGAGGAAGGTGCTTTACGTCAGCGGCGAAGAGTCGGCCGAGCAGGTGGCGATGCGCGCGCGGCGGCTCTCGCTCGCGGCGAGCGGGGTCGACCTGCTCGCCGAGATCCAGCTCGAGCGCATTCTCGCGACGATGGATGCGCGCCGACCAGCGGTCGCCGTCATCGATTCGATCCAGACGCTGTGGTCCGAGATGCTGCAGTCGGCGCCGGGCTCCGTCGCCCAGGTGCGCGAATGCGCCGCGCAACTCACGCGGCACGCGAAGCGCGCCGGCACGGCGCTGTTCCTGGTCGGCCATGTGACGAAGGAAGGAGCGATCGCCGGGCCGCGCGTGCTCGAGCACATCGTCGATACGGTGCTCTATTTCGAGGGCGATCCGCATTCGGCGTTCCGGCTTATTCGTGCCACCAAGCATCGCTTTGGCGCCGTCAACGAGCTCGGCGTGTTCGCGATGACCGAGAAAGGCCTGCGCGCGGTGACGAATCCGTCGGCGCTGTTTCTTTCGCGTCATGGCACCGAGGTCGCCGGCTCCTGCGTGCTGGCGACGCTCGAAGGCACGCGCCCGCTGCTCGTCGAAATCCAGGCGCTCGTCGACACCGCGCACGCACCCAACCCGCGCCGCCTTACGGTCGGCCTGGAGCAGAACCGGCTGGCAATGCTGCTCGCCGTGCTGCACCGGCACGCCGGCATCGCAACGATGGACCAGGATGTGTTCGTCAACGCGGTCGGCGGCGTGCGAATCGGCGAACCGGCCGCGGATCTCGCGGTGTCGCTCGCGATCGTCTCATCGCTCACCAATCGCCCGATCCCCGGGAAGCTCGTCGCGTTCGGTGAAGTCGGGCTCGCCGGCGAAGTGCGGCCGGCGCCGCGCGGGCAGGATCGCCTGAAGGAGGCGGCGAAACTCGGCTTCGAGCGCGCGATCGTGCCGCACGCGAACCAGCCGAAGGCGAAGATCGGTGGCCTCGAAGTGATCGCGGTCGAGCGCGTCGAGCAGGCGGTGCAGGTACTGCGCGAGATGTGA
>DASUMM010000053.1:0-11906 GCA_036277655.1 Burkholderiales bacterium
TGATGGCGACCTTCACCTTCTTCACGTCCATGCCGAGCTTTTCTTTCGCGTTCTCGGCGATGAACTGGCAGGACGCTTCGCCGAACTGGTCCGAGTGCACCTGCGGGCGGACTACGTACGAGAGTTTCTTGTCCTTGAACACGGCGGAAGCGACGCACACGTTCGCCCACATGAATTTCTTCGCCGAATCGACGCGCTGTGCCATTGGCACGCAGTGCGCGCTGGAATACACGCCCATGATCAGGTTCACCTTCTCCTGGTCGAGGAGCCGTGTCGCCTCGTTGATCGCGACTTCGGTCTTCGACTGCGCATCGGCGTAGATCGGCACGATCTTGTAGCCCTCGACGCCGCCGCGCTCGTTCAGCATGTCGATGGCGATCTTGGTGCCGAGGCCGGCGGCTTCCGAGCCGCCGGCGGCGAAGGCGCCGGTGTAGTCGTAGATGATGCCGACCTTGATTTCCTTCTGCTGCGCGGCTGCGAATTGGGTGAAAGCCGCCAGGAAAGTGGCGACGATGAGCTTGCGATGGATCATGGGGTAGTCCTCCTCGGCGCGGATGTTATCAGGTCGGCCGCCTTTTCCGCGAGGGCGATCACGGCGGCATTGGTGTTTCCGGAGACGACGTGCGGCATCACGGAAGCGTCGATCACGCGCAGGCCCTCGAGTCCCTTGACGCGCAACTCGGCATCGAGCGTCGCCTCCGGCCCGTCGCCCATTTTCGCCGTGCAGCTCGGGTGGTAGATGGTGACGCCGAAGTTGCGGCAGTAGTCCAGCCACTCGGCATCGCTCTGCACCTCCTCTCCCGGATAGTGCTCGCCGCCGTGGAAGGCCTTCAGCGCCGGCTGGTTCAGGATGTTGCGCAGGATCTTCATGCCCTCGACCATCGTGCGCTGGTCGTATTCCTCGGCGAGATAGTTGTACTGGATCGCCGGCGCCTGGCGCGGATCGGCGGAGCGAATCCGCACCCAGCCGCGCGATTTCGGCTGCAGCTGGCAGATCGATGCGGTGAAGCCGGAGAACGGGTGCAGTTTCTCGCCCATCCGGTCCAGGCTGAAGGTGAGGAAGTGCGTCTGCACGTCTGCGCGCGAAGGCGAAAGCGGCGTGCGATAGAAGCCGCACGCATAGCCGGCAGAAAACGTCAGCGGCCCCCGACGGAAAAGCGCGTAGCGCAGCCCGATTCCGGCACGCCCCCAGAGCGTGCGCAAGTCATCGTTCAGCGTGCACTGCGTCTTGCAACGGATCACCATGCGCGCCTGGAAATGATCTTCGAGATGCTCGCCTACGTTTGGCGCATCGAGCACCAACGGAATGCCGTGCTGCTGCAGGAGCGCCGCCGGTCCGACGCCGGAAAGTTGCAGCAGCTGCGGCGTGTTGATCGCGCCGGAGGCGACCAGCACTTCGCGATTGGCGCGCGCCTGCGCACGCTGCTCGCCTTGAAAGTACTCGACGCCGACTGCGCGCTTCTGCTCGAACAAAATGCGCGAGGTGAGCGCATGGGTGAGGATCGAGAGATTCTGCCGATGCCGCGCCGGACGCAGATATCCGGTGGCGGTCGACGAACGCCGCCCGCGGCGCGCCGTGAGCTGGAAGTAGCCAACGCCATCCTGCGCCGCGCCATTGAAGTCGTCATTCTTCGGCCAGCCCGCCTGCACCCCCGCCTCGATGAACGCATCGCACAGCGGATGCGGGTCCGCCGGATCGCTCACGAGGAGTGGCCCGCCGACGCCGTGCCAGCGATTCTCGCCGCGCTGCTGGTCTTCCGATTTGCGGAAGTACGGCAGCAGGTCGTCGTAGCGCCAGCCCTCGACGCCCCAGCCGTCGAAGTCCTCGCGCTGCCCGCGCATGTAGACGAGACCGTTGATCGACGAGGAGCCGCCGAGCACCTTGCCGCGCGGCGTGAAGATGCGACGGCCGTTGCAGTGCGGCTCCGGCTCCGACCAGTAGCTCCAGTTGACCGCAGCCGCCTTGAACAGCTTGCCGTAGCCGAGCGGCACATGGATCCAAGGATTGGTGTCCCGCGGGCCGGCTTCCAGCAGCAGCACGGTGGTGCGGCCGTCCGCGCTCAGCCGATTGGCGAGCACGCAGCCGGCCGAGCCGGCACCGACGATGATGTAGTCGAAAGTTTGCACGCAACCCCTCCCGGTATAGTCTAGCGGCAAGCTTTTCCCGGGAGAATCCGAATGGCATCCCAGGCGGCAGCGCGTCGCATGGCGGAACAGATTCGCAAGTCGCCCTCGACGCGCGTCAAGGTCGCGGTCTCCGATACCGACGGCATCCTGCGCGGCAAGTACCTGCACAAGGAAAAATTTCTTTCCGCGCTCGAATCCGGATTCGGCTTTTGCAACGTCGTGTTCGGCTGGGACGCGAACGACCAGGCGTACGACAACACGACGTGGACCGGCTGGCACACCGGCTTCCCGGATGCGCTCGCGCAGCTCGACCTGGCGAGCCACCGCAATGTGCCGTGGGACGACAATGTTCCGTTCTTCCTCGGCGAATTCGTCGAAGCCGACGGCAAGCCGCTTCCGGTCTGCCCGCGCCAGCTCTACAAACGCGTGCTGGCGCGCGCCGAGAAGATGGGATTCCAGGTGCTCGCCGGGATGGAATACGAATGGTTCAACTTCCGCGAGACACCAAAATCGCTTGCGGACAAGGGCTACACGAAGCCCGAGCCGATCTCGCCCGGGATGTTCGGCTATTCGATGATCCGCGCGGCGCAGAACCAGCCCTTCTTTCGCGCGCTGATGGAGGAACTGGCGGCGTTCCGCGTGCCGCTCGAAGGGCTGCATACCGAGACCGGCCCCGGCGTGATGGAAGCGGCGATCCTGTACGCACCCGGCATCGAGGCCGCCGACCGCGCGATCCTTTTCAAGCTTGCTGCGAAGGAAATCGGCCAGCGATTCGGCATCATGCCGAGCTTCATGGCGAAGTGGAGCACGCAGTTCCCGGGCTGCAGCGGCCACATCCACCAGAGCCTTTCGGACGGCAAGAAGAATCTCTTTTTCGACGGCAAGCACCCGCACCGGATGTCGAAGCTCTTCGAAAGCTACCTTGCCGGACAGCTTGCGCTTCTGCAGGAGTTGCAGCCGATGTATGCACCGACGGTGAACAGCTACAAGCGGCTGGTAGACGGGATGTGGGCGCCGGTGAAGCGCACCTGGGGTATCGACAACCGCACCGCCACACTGCGGGTGATTCCCGGCTCGGCAAAGTCGACGAGGCTGGAATCGCGCTGCCCGGGCGCCGATGTGAATCCCTACATCGCGCTCGCCGCGTGCATCGGCGCCGGGCTGTGGGGCATCGAGAAGAAACTCAAACTCGAGGATGCGCCCCTCAGCGGCGATGCGGCGAAAGCAGCGAAGATCCCGCGCCTGCCGAGAAACCTGCTGCAGGCGACCGAGAACCTGAAGCGCTCGAAAGTGGCACGCGAACTCTTCGGCGAGACGTTTGTCGACCATTTCGTGCGCACGCGGGAATGGGAGTGGCGACAGTTCCAGGACGCGGTCACCGACTGGGAGCTGAAGCGCTACTTCGAAATCATCTGATGGCGATCCATCGCTTCGCATTTCCGACGACCATCCATTTCGGGCCGGGAGCTCGAAAGCTGGTCGGCGCCCATCTGCAGGAAACCGGGTGCGGGCGGCCACTGATCGTCACCGATAAAGGCCTCGCCGCGTTGCCGGTATTCGCCGATTTCCGCGCCGTGCTCGTGGGGCTGGACGCCGGTGTGTACTGCGAGGTGCACGGCAATCCGGTTGCCTCGCAAGTACGGGCAGGCGTCGATGCCTATCGCACCCACCGTGCCGATTCGGTCATCGGCTTCGGCGGTGGCGCCGCGCTCGACGTCGCCAAGGCGATTGCTCTGATGGTCGAGCATCCCGGCGACGTGCTCGAATACGCTTGGGACCACCCGCAGGCGCGGCCGATCGAGAAGCCGCTACCGCACTTCGTCGCGCTGCCGACGACGGCCGGGACTGGAAGCGAAGTCGGTCGCTCGGCTGTGATCTCGGACGATGCAACGCACGTGAAGCGCGTGATCTTTTCGCCGGCGCTGCTCGCCCGGACAGTGTTCGCCGACCCGGAGCTGACGCTCGACCTCCCGCCGCCGATCACCGCCGCGACCGGAATGGATGCGCTCACGCACAACATCGAGTCGTACCTCTCACCGGCTTATCACCCGCTGTGCGACGGCATTGCGCTCGAAGGCGTGCGCATTGCGTCACGCGCGCTGCCGATCGCGGTCGCCGAACCGCGCAATCTGAAAGCGCGCAGCGACATGCTGATGGCCTCGATGATGGGGGCCATCGCATTCCAGAAGGATCTTGGCGCCGTGCACTCCTGCGCACATGCGCTCTCGACCGTCGCCGGGCTGCACCATGGCCTCGCCAATGGCGTGATGATCGATCATGTGATGCGGTTCAATCGCATCGCAGCGACGCAGAAAATTGCGGAGCTCGCGCGCGTAGCCGGGACCTCCGACCTGGTGAGCTGGCTCGCCGAGCTGAAGGCGAAACTTGGCATTCCCGCGAGGCTCGGCCCGCTCGGCGTGAAGCAGGAGCAGATCCCGCGGCTCGTCGATGTGGCGCACGCCGATGTCTGCCACAAGACCAACCCGCGGCCCTGCTCGAAGCTCGATTTTGAGCGCCTCTTCGCTGCCGCGCTGTGAAAGTCCTCAATCCGGCCGACGGGTCGCTGATCTCTGAGCTGCCGGAAGATGACCACCGCACGGTCACACAAAAGTACGCGGCGGCGCGAAGCGCGCAGGCTGGGTGGGCACGCCGGCCTCTCGCCGAACGGCTGGATGCGATCCGGCGCTTCAAGGGCGAAGTCGCGCGCCGCAGAGACGCGCTTGCCGCAATCCTCACGCACGAGATGGGAAAGCCGATCCGCCAGTCGCGCAACGAACTCGATGCGCTCGCCGAGCGGCTCGATTTTTTCCTGGCGACGACGGAAAGCGCACTCGCACCCGAAGAGGTGCATCGCCAGGGCAGCCTCGCCGAGCGAATCACGCACGATCCGCTCGGCGTAGTCGTCAACGTTTCAGCATGGAACTATCCGTACTTCGTCGGCGCGAACGTGTTCGTGCCGGCGCTGCTTGCCGGAAATGTCGTGCTGTACAAGCCCTCGGAGCACTCCTCGCTCACCGGGCTTGCGATCGGCGAGATGATGCAGGCGTCCGGCGTGGCCGTAGATGTATTCACGGTGGTTCTCGGTGCGGGAGCCGTCGGACAGGCGCTCATCGCGCAGCCGGTTGACGGGGTCTTCTTCACCGGCTCGTATGCGACGGGCGCGAAGATCGCCGCCGCGTGCGCGCCGCGCATGGTGAAGCTGCAGCTGGAGCTGGGCGGCAAAGACCCGGTGTACGTCTGCGACGACGCCGACGTTGCGAAAGCCGCGGAATCGCTCGCCGACGGCGCGATGTACAACGCCGGCCAGAGCTGCTGCGCAGTCGAGCGCCTGTACGTGCACGAGCGCATCCACGACCGCTTCCTGGAAGCATTCGTCGAGACCGTTCGCGGCTACAAGTTCGGCGACCCGATGGACGAGCAGACGTACCTCGGACCGCTCGCGCGTGCGGCGCAGATTCCGGTGCTCGAGCGGCAGGTCGCCGATGCCGTGGCGAAGGGCGCGCGAATATTGATCGGTGGAAAAAGGATGGAGCGCCCGGGAAACTGGTTCGAAGCGACCGTCCTCGCGAACGTCGCCCATACGATGGAGCTGATGCGCGAGGAGACGTTTGGCCCTCTGATCGGCATCCAGAAAGTGAGCGGAGACGAGGAAGCGCTGCGGCTGATGAACGACAGCGAGTACGGTCTCACCGCGGGCGTCTACACGCCGGATGAGGCGCGCGCCCGCGCGATCCTCGCGCAGGTGCGATCCGGCTCCGCCTACTGGAACTGCTGCGATCGCGTCAGCCCGCGGCTACCGTGGTCCGGCGTCGGGCATTCGGGCGTCGGCGTCACGCTTTCGACGTACGGCATCCAGGCATTCACCCGGCCGAAGGCCTGGCACCTCAAGTCCGCGTAAATCCGTTCAGCCCGGCCGGATCGAAAGGAAGCAGCAGCCTTTGCCGCCCGGCGTGTACGTGCGGTTCTCGAAACGGAATCCGGCACCTTCGAACAGCCCCTTGTCGACCGCGCCGGCGATGCGACAGAGCGTGGCCACTTTTTCTTCCGGCAGGCCCGCTTCGCGCCATGCGTCCTTGAGCGGGCAGCCGTGCAGCTGGATGTCGAGCGCCGCGGCTTCGTCTTTCAGCACCTGGGGCTGGAAAATCTCCTTGCCGCCGGGCACGTTTCCGAGGAATGCGTCGCGCAGCCCGGCGAGATCTTTCGGTGCGTACTTACGGAGCGGCGCGCCCATCTGCAGGCCGCGGCGGTAGATCGCCTTCGTCAGCAGCGCTTCGGCCTTCTCGGCGCCCAGTTCTTCCTTGAGCACGTCGTACATCTCGAGGTAGATCAGCGCCCGGTTCTTCATCTGGGCAATCAGGTCGGTGCGGTCGCTCATGGTTATCGCCTCGGAGTGGCTACGTGAATGCCGGAATCGACGTATACGGTCTGCCCGGTGACCATGCGTGCATCCTCGACGAGCCAGACGATCGCGCGCGCGACGTCCTCGGGCTTACAGACGTCGCCGAGCGGCGCAACCGCCGAGTAGCCCTGCATGATCTTTTCGTAATTTTCGCCGAATCCGCTTTTCAGCCACGGGGTTTCGACGAATCCGGGCGCCATCAGATTCACGCGCACTTCCGGCGCCAGCACGCGCGCGAGCGACATCGACATCGTGTTCAGCGCGGCCTTCGAGGCGGCGTAGGCAATCGAGGAGCCGGTGCCTAGCAGCGCCGCAACCGAAGACACGTTGACGATCGAGCCCTTGGAGGCTTTCAGCGCATTCGCAGCCGCGCGGCACATCTGGAACGGCGCAATCACGTTCGTCGCGTAGATGCGCTGGAAATCCGCGGCCTGCAGGCCGTCGAGATCGTTGTGATTGACGAACTTGGTCGTGCCGGCGTTGTTGACGAGCGCGTCCAGACGCCCCCACTTGTCGAGCGCCGCCTTGACGAGCCGCTTGCAGTCGGCGTCCTCGGCGACGTTCGCCTGGACCACGATCGATCCAGGGCAACGAGCAGCGACGCTTTCGGCTTCCTTCGCGCTCTTCGAATAGTTGATGACGACGCTCCATCCGCGCTCGGCGAGCGCAACTGCGGTTGCAGCGCCGATGCCGGAGGAAGAGCCGGTGACGATCGCGGCTTTGCGGGTCATACGGTGGCCACAGGGGTCGCAGGCGAGCCGACCGCGCCCGGAAGGCGCAGCGGCGGTGCGGTCAGGAGGAAACGGCTGCGCTTATGCTCGCGCAGCCAGCGTGCAAGCTCGGAGAGATACCAGATCTCGCCGAGATGGATGCCGTTCTTGAACAGGCAATGCTCGTGCAGCGGAAGGATCGCGTGCGCGATGGGCTTGAACGGGCTCGCCGGGATGATCTCGACCGCGTAGTTGTCGGCGATCAGCGCCGCGGCGCCAGAATCGGTCACCCATTGCAGCAGCTTGTCGTCGCGGCCGTCGAGGCCGGTGCACGTGTCGTGGAGCAGCTTTGGATCCGGGTTCTTCTTCAGTTCCAGGATCACTTCCGCGAAGCCGGTGTGAAAGCAGACGAAATCGCCGCGCTCGACGCTGACGCGATCGGCTTCGAGCACGCGCATCAGGTCGTGGTAGCCGACGGCGCGCCGCGCGCGACCGAAATGCGCATGCAGGTCGACCATCACCCCGCGGCCTTGTGCGCCGTGCTCGGCGAGATTGGCGATGCTGAGCGCCTCGGCGCGCGAGCCTTCGTACTTTGCCCACGCCTCGGCTCCGCGCGACTCCGCGGCAGGCTTCACATGCTCGCCACCGCGAAAGCCGTTGTAGAACACGATTTCGGGCTTGCCGTCGCCGTCGGCATCGAAGCGGCTGCCGACGTGCGCAAACGAGTCCCACTGCGTCGAGTACTGCAGCGTAAGAAGCACGATGTCGTCGCAGACCACATCGGTGAGCCGCGGGTCGTCCTTCGCCATCGGGTAGCAGTAATTCTGCTCACCGGAACGCTGCGTGGCAGCGATGCGCGGGGGATGCCGTCGTGGATTGAGCGCATTGCCGCCTGGATAGTCGAGCGGCAGCGACAGCACGAACGTGCGGCCCTCCTTCACCTCGGCGACGCCCTGCAGCACCTTCTCCCGCGTCACCCAGTTCATGCGCCCGCGCTGATCGTCGGGACCGAATTCGCCCCAGTTCGATCCGGCCGGCTTCTGCTTCCAGCGCTCCATCAGTAGTAGCTCCTTCCCAGCCACTCGGCGATCATCACCGGCTTGTCGCTCCCTTCGCGCTCCACCGTGACGCTCCAGGTCACCTGGACCCCGCCGTCGATCTTTTCGTAGTTGGCAAGCTTGAAACGCCCGCGCGCCCGCGAGCCCGAGGGAAGCGGCGCGGTGAAGCGCACCTTGTTGAGCCCGTAGTTCACGCCCATCTTGCGATCCGAGATGTCGAACGTCGATTCGAAGAATTTGGTCAGCAGCGAAAGCGTGAGGAAGCCGTGCGCGATGGTGGTGCCGAAGGGCGATTGCTTCGCGCGCTCCCGATCGACGTGGATCCATTGCGGATCGTCGATCGCGTTGGCGAAGAGGTCGATCCGCTCCTGCGTCACCTCGACCCACGGCGAGACGCCGACTTCCTGGCCGACCTTGGTTTCCAGAGTGCGAAGGCTGATCGCTGCGGGCATCGGTTTTCCCTTTTGCGCTTTCATTCTAGCGTGCGCTCGAGCGCAGGCACTGCGTGATCCCGTCGGCGATCCCCCGCGCGATCGCCTGCCGCACCGCCGGGTCGCGCATCCGCTCGTCTTCTTCCCGGTTGACGATGACGCCGGCCTCGACCAGCACCGACGCCATCGTGGCCGTACGGGCGACCGCAAGGTTGTCGAAGTAGTGCACGCCGTTCGTCTCGTCGGCAAACGGGCGGTCTTCACCGAGCACCGGATCGGCGTGGTAGCGAGAAGGCCGGAAACCGCCGGCGCGCAGCCGCTCGCCGATCGCGCTTGCGCAGGTGACGCTTTTGCCGACCTCGGGATTCGAGCGCGAAACGAAAAGCGAAAACCCGGAAAAGCGCTCGGCGTGCGGCAGCCAGCGCTCCTTCACCGAATCATGGTGGATCGAGACGAAAAGATCCGCTCCGCGCGCATCCCGCGTGCGATGCCAGAGCTCGGCGTAGTCGCCGCGCTCACCGATCATGCGCACCGAATGGCCGGCCGCCTCCAGCCGCAAGCGGACTTCCGTCGCGAGCTCCAGGTTGTACTCGAACTCGGCGCGGCCGCTCGCCGAAATGACGCCAGGGTTGGCGCTGTAATGGCCGACGTCGAGCGCAATCAGCAGCGCCGCAAATGCGCTAGAAACGCGAGAAGTCAGGCTTTCGCTTCTCGAAGAACGCGGTCATCGCTTCCTTCGCTTCGGGCGAGGCGAGCCGCTCGCGGAACACTTTTCCTTCGGCCTGCATGGCCTCGGCAACGCGCGCGCGGTACGGCTCGCGCATCAGCGCTTTCGCGGCGCGCACGGCGGCTGGCGGCAGCGCTGCAACGGCAAGCGCCGCAGCCCGGGCGCGCTCGAACAACTCGGCCTGCGGAACGATTTCGGTGACGAAGCCCGCGGCGAGCGCCTTCTCCGGCCCGAAAGGGCGGCCGAGAAGCAGCAACTCGGCCGCGCGCTGGTAGCCGGCGATGTAAGGAAGCAGGAAGCTCGAGGCGGCTTCCGGCACGAGGCCGAGGTTGACGAACGGAAGCTGGAACGTCGCCGCCGGGGCGGCAAACACCAGGTCGCAATGCAGCAGCATCGTCGTGCCGATGCCGACCGCCGGGCCGTTCACCGCGGCGATGAGCGGCTTCGCGAACGCAGGCAGGCTCGCGAGGAAGCGGGACACCGGCGCTTCCTCCGCGTGCGGCGGCCGCTCCAGAAAATCCTTCAGATCGTTGCCTGCGGTGAAGCAATCCTGCGAGCCGTGGATGAGCACCGCGCGCACGTTGGCGTCGGAATCGGCCGACCGCAGCGCGTCGGCGAGCGCCGCATACATCGCCTGCGTCAGCGCATTCTTCTTCTCGGGGCGCGCGATCTCGATCGACAGCACGCGGTCCCGCACCTCGGTGCGAATTTCGCTCATGCGTTGGGGAGCCTGTAGTCCGTGAACTTCTGTCGCAGCGTCAGCTTGGAGAGCTTTCCGGTCGCAGTATGCGGCAGGTCCGGCACGAACACCACGTCGTCCGGCATCCACCATTTGGCGATCTTGCCTTCGTAGAACTTGAGCAGCTCCTCCTTCGTCACTTCCTGTCCCGGCTTCTTCACCGCGACGACGATCGGACGCTCGTCCCACTTCGGATGCCGAACGCCGATCACCGCGGCCTCGGCAATCGCGGGATGCTCGATTGCAATGTTCTCCAGGTCGATCGAGCTGATCCACTCGCCGCCGGACTTGATCACGTCCTTGGAGCGGTCGGTGATCTGGATGTAGCCGTCGGGGTCGATGGTGCACACGTCGCCGGTCGGGAACCAGCCGTCTTTCAACGGCTCGCCTCCTTCGCCCTTGAAGTAGCTCGAGAGGACCCACGGACCGCGCACCTGCAGGTCGCCGAACGCCTTGCCGTCGTGCGGCAGCTCGCGGCCATTCTCGTCGACGATGCGCAGATCGACGCCGAAAATCGCGCGGCCCTGCTTGTTCTGCAGCTGGTAGCGCTCCTCCTTCCCCAGGTCGCTGTGCTTTGCCTTGAACGTGCACACGGTTCCGAGCGGGCTCATCTCCGTCATGCCCCAGGCGTGAAGCACCTGCACGCCGTAATCTTCCTGGAACGTGCGGATCATCGCCGGCGGGCACGCCGAGCCGCCGATCACGGTCGACTTGAGCGTCGAAAACCTGAGGTTGTTTGCCTTCATATAGGTAAGCAAGCCGAGCCACACGGTCGGCACCCCTGCGCTCATCGTCACGCGCTCGGACTCGAAGAGTTCGTGCAGGCTCTTGCCGTCCAGGTGCTGCCCGGGGAACACGAGCCGCGCGCCCATCAGCGCACAGCTGTAGGGCAGGCCCCAGGCGTTCACATGGAACATCGGTACGACCGGGAGGATCGTGTCGCGTGCCGAGAGGTCGAGCGCATCGGGCAACGCTGCGGCGTAGGCATGCAGCATCGTCGAGCGATGCGAATACAGCGCGCCCTTCGGATTGCCCGTCGTTCCCGAGGTATAGCAAAGGCAGGCGGCCGTGCGCTCATCGAACGTCGGCCATTCGAAACGGTCGTCCTGCGCGGCGACCAGCTCCTCGTAGCACAGCAGGTTCGGGATCTTCGCGTCCGGCATGTGGGCGCGGTCCGTCATCGCGACGAAACCCTTTACCGTCTTCAGTTGCGGCGCCAGTTTCTCGACGAGCGGCGTGAACGTGAGGTCGAAGAAGATGTAGCGATCTTCGGCGTGGTTCGCGATGTAAGTGATCTGCTCCGGAAAGAGCCGCGGGTTGATCGTATGGACCACCGAGCCGATGCCGGTGACGGCGTAATAGATCTCGAAGTGGCGATAACCGTTCCAGGCAAGAGTGCCGACCCGCTCGCTCGGCTTCACGCCAAGCGCGATGAGCGCCTTGGCGAGCTGACGCGCCCGCCGGTGTGCATCGCGGTAGGTGTACCGATGCATAGGGCCTTCGACGGTCTTCGACACGATCTCTGTGGTGCCGTGATGCCGGTCGGCGTGCCGGATGAGGTCAGAGATCAGTAGCGGCCGGTCCATCATGAGTCCGTGCATGGAATCCTCTTCGGGGAGCGTTCAACAGGTTCGAGCCAGCGAAATTACCGCGCTTGCGCTTTCGAGGTCAACTTCGACCACAATGAAAACTGAGGCGGATCAAAGGCTTGGCAA
>DASUMM010000054.1:0-6441 GCA_036277655.1 Burkholderiales bacterium
CAGGTCACGGTTAACGCGGGATCCACTCCGAGCTCGAGCGCGAGCCGAACGATCTGCGCTTTCGGCAAATCGATCAGCGGCGCGCGAATCTCAATCCTGCGCCCTTCGACGGCTGCTTTCGTCGCGAGGTTCGCGAGCACCTCGAACGCACGCAGGTATTCCGGCCGGCAATCCGGGTATCCGGAATAATCGACCGCGTTCGCGCCGACGAAGATGTGCCCGGCTTCGAGCACCTCGGCCCAGCCGAGCGCGAGTGAGAGCAGGATGGTGTTGCGGGCCGGAACATAGGTGATCGGAATTCCCGGCTGCACGCCCTGCGCCGGCACGTCGATCGAGCGATCCGTGAGCGCCGAGCCGCCGAACTGCGCCAGGTCGATCCGCACCACTCGATGCGCGGCCGCTCGCTGCTTCGGGGCGATGTTCTTCGCGGCCTGCAGCTCCGCGCCGTGTCGCTGCCCGTAGTCGACAGAGAGGCAATGGCACTCGAAGCCCTCGCGCACCGCCCACGCGAGCGTGGTCGCGGAATCAAGCCCGCCGGAAAGAAGGACGACTGCGCGCTTCAGCGCTTCTGTCCCTGCGCGAGCCGCTGCTTGGCGCTCGATGCCGCGGGACTTTCGGGGTAGCGCGCAAGCAGAGTCTCGAGCGTGCGCTGCGCGCTGCGCCGGTCGCCGAGCGATTCCTGGGACGTCGCGATGTTCAGCATCGCATCGGGCGCCTTGGCGTCCTCGGGCCAGGAGGAGAGCAGCTTCTGCTGCGCGGCGATGGCGTTCTTGTAGTCCCGCTGCGCGAAGTGAGCGTTGCCGATCCAGTACTGCGCCGAGGGCGCGAGCTTGCTCGAGGGATACGTGACGAGAAACCCCTGGAAGGCGGAAATCGCGAGCGGATAGTTGCCAAGCTTGAACTGGTTGAGCGCGGCCTCGTAGGCCTTTGCTTCTGCGGCTGCGGTGGGCGCATCGGCCGGCGGCTTCTCGGCTGCGGCCTGCTCCTTCGCCTGCTCGAGCTTGCGCAGGCGCGTGTCGATGTCGACGTACAGGTCCTTCTGCCGCCGCTCGGCATTGTCGATCTGGTTGGCGAGCACCTCGAGCTGGCCGCGCATCTTGGCAACTTCGGCGCGCACCGCTTCGATCTGCGCCGAAAGCTCAACCAGCGGCCGGCGGTCCTCGATGCGATTCATGCGCTCTTCGAACACGCGGTTGTTCGCCTCCACCTGCTGCCGCAGCGCCTCGATGCGGCGACGCGCTTCATCGTCATCGAACAGCCCGCCTGCGAAGGCCGGCATCGCCAGCGCCGCCGCAAAGGATGCGGCAAGCGCCTTGCTGCGCATCAGAATTCGCCCTGGTAGAGGATGTCGCCGCGGCGGTTCTGCGACCAAGCTGCCTCGTCCGTCCCCTGCGCCTTGGGTTTCTCCTCGCCGAGGCTCACTGCCTCGACCTGGTCTTCGCGGGCGCCGAGCAGCATCAGCATCCGCTTCATCGCTTCGGAACGCCGCTGGCCAAGCGCGAGGTTGTATTCGCGGCTGCCGCGCTCATCAGTGTTGCCCTGGATCAACATCTTCGCCTGCGCGTTGTCGCGCAGGTAGCGCGCATGCGCCTCGATCAGCGGCCGGTATTCGTCCTTGACGTCATAGCGGTCGTACTCGAAATAGACGGAGCGCTTGGAGAGCGGCGAATTCGGGTCGGTCAGGATCGAGCCCGGGCGCGTCTTGCCGGTGAGATCCACCGCGGCAACCGGCGGCTGCCGGATCGGCTGCGTTTCGGCACCGACCGTCGGCGGCTTCGTCCCTGGGCGGCGGTCTTCCACGCCCGCCGGCGATTGCTCTTCGGGAGTGCTTCCGCACCCGGTGAGCACAGCGGCGGCAACTACGAGGATCCAAACGGTACGCATGTTTTGCTCCTTCTTGCTCTTACTGAATGAAAGGTCCCCAGGCCGGCTCGCGAACATCGCCTGCCGCCATCGTGAGGCGCTGCTTTACGCGCCCGTCCGAGGAGACGGCCGCCAGCACGCCCCTGCCGCCGGTTACCGTGGCGAGCAGGATCATGCGGCCGTTCGGCGCGAAGCTGGGCGACTCGTCCTTGTCGCTGTCGGTGAGGATCAGTTGCTGGCGCGATGCAAGGTCGAGCAGTGCAACCTGGAACTTGCCTCCGTTGCGGGTGATGAAAGCGAGGTTGCGGCCATCCCGGCTGATGCGCGGCGACACGTTGTAGCTCCCCTCGAACGTCACCCTTTGTGCGTCGCCGCCGTTCGCGGACATCCGGTAGATCTGCGGGCTGCCGCCGCGGTCCGACGTGAAGTAGATGCTTTGACCGTCGGGCGAGAAGACCGGTTCCGTGTCGATTCCGGACGTGTTGGTGAGCCGGCGCAGGCCGCTGCCATCGGCGCCGATCAGAAAGATCTGCGAGCCGCCGTCGCGCGAAAGCGCGACCGCGAGGCGCGAGCCGTCGGGCGACCAGGCGGGCGCCGAGTTCGAGCCCTTGAAGTTCGCTACCACGTGCCGCTTGCCATCGAGCAGCGAATGCACATAGACGACCGGCTTCTTGTTCTCGAACGAGACGTACGCGAGGCGCCGGCCGTCGGGAGACCAGGCGGGGGAGATGATCGGCTCGAACGAAGCAAGCGCCGTTTCCTCGCCCGCACCGTCGGCATCGGCGATCTGCAACTCGAAGCGGTTTCCCCGCTTCACGACGTACGCGATGCGGGTGGAGAACACGCCCTTTTCGCCGGTAAGCTTCTCGTAGATGTAATCGGCGATGCGATGCGCGGTGGCCCGCACCTGCTGGGGCGTCATCGTATAGGCCACGCCGCCGAGCGAGGTCTGCTTCACCACATCGTGCAGCCGGAAGCGCACCTCGTAGCGGCCATCCGGGCGCGTTGCAATCGAGCCGACGACGAGCGCATCGGCCAGGCGCGAGCGCCACTCGGGATAGGCTACGTTCGTGCTCTCCGTCGGCGCAGGATTGAGCGCGGGCGTCTCGAGCGTGCGAAACAGGCCGCTGCGCTCGAGATCCGCGCGCACGATCGACGAAATGCCGGGCGGCAATGCGCTTTCGCCGGCAAACGGAACGATCGCGATCGGGATGCGCTGCGCGCCGGCGCCGGTGATCTCGATCGAGAGCTGCGCGCTCGCGGAAGATGCGGCCGCAACGAGAACCAGGGCCGCCATCAGCACTCGCATGTGCATGATTATATTCAATCGTGGGGGCGGTACTTCAGCTCGAAATTGCGCATGAACAGGTCCGGTTTGTCGGGCTTGGGTAGCGGCGAAGACTTCAGGATCGCACGGTGGATTGCATCGTCGAGCAATTTGTTGCCGCTCGATTTGCGCAAGTTCGCTTCGATCACTTCGCCGGTCGGCAGCTGGACGACGTCGAAGATCGCCTCGGGATTTCCCTTGATGTCCGGCGGCAGGATGATGTTGCCGCGGATGCGCGTACGCACCTTGCCGACCCAGTCTGCGAGAGCGTTGAAGCGCGCCGTGGCCGCATCGCGCGCCAGCTGATCCTTCACCGCCTGGCGCTCGCGCTCGGTGGCAAACGCGAGCTGCTCGCGTGCCAGCTCTTCGCGCAGCCTTCGCTGCGCTTCCTGCTCGCGCGCTTTCGCCGCCGCCTCGACGAGCGCCTTCGGCTCGGGTTTTGGCTTCGCCACCGGCTCGGGCTTGGGTTTCGGCTTGGCGACCGGCTCGGGTTTCGGTTTGGGCTTCGCCACCGGCTCGGGCGGCTTGGGCTTCACTTCCGGCTTCGGCGGCGCCGGCGGCGGCTCCTTGATCGCAATGTCCGGCTTCTCGATCACCGGCTCGGGCTTCGGCTCCGGCTTGGGCGGTTCCGGCTCGACGACGGGAGCAGGCTTCGGCGGCTCGAGGACCACGGGCGCCGGCGGAGGAGGCGGCGGCTCGCGCCACAACTCGACTTCCATGGCCTCGGGCGGGCGGTTCTGCCAGCGAACGCCAAAGAGCAACACCGCGAAGAGCACCAGATGCACCAGCGCCGCGAGCACCACGGAGAAGGCGCGGCCCGGATCGACCCGCTGGCCGAACGGAGATGCGAGCACCGCTTCGCTCATTGCGTCGGCTTCACGAGCAGGCCGACCCTGCGCACCTGCTGGCGCTGCAGTTCGTCCATCACGTTCAACACCGCCTCGTAGCGAACAGCCTTGTCGGCCGAGATCACCACCGGCTGATCCGGATTCGCCTGCTGGCGCTCCTTGATGGCCTTGCCGAGTTCGCCGCGCGGGATCGCACGCTCGCCGCTCGCCCCGCCCTTGGCGTCACGCGTGCGCAGCAGTACCGTCTGGTCCTCCCTGATCACGACTTCGAGCGGCGCAAGCGGCGCAACCGGCGCCTTGGACACCGAGGGCAGATCGACGACGCCCGGCGTGACCAGTGGCGCGGTGACCATGAAGATGACGAGCAGCACCAGCATCACGTCGACGTACGGCACGACGTTGATCTCGTGCATCGGCCCGCGCTTGGAATGCAGGCGCGCCACGAGCGCTACCGCACCACCTGCCGGTGCAGCACGTTCGAGAACTCCTCCATGAAGCTCTCGAAGCGAATCGCCAGGCGATCGATGTCGTGCGAATAGCGGTTGTAGGCGACGACCGCCGGAATCGCCGCGAAAAGGCCGATCGCCGTGGCTACCAGCGCTTCTGCGATGCCGGGGGCGACCTGCGCGAGAGTGGCAGCCTGCACATTCGACAGACTGCGAAACGCGTGCATGATTCCCCACACCGTGCCGAAAAGTCCGACGTACGGCGACACCGATCCGGTCGAGGCGAGGAACGCAAGATGGCGCTCGAGATAGTCCATCTCGCGCTGATAGGTGGCACGCATCGCGCGGCGCGCCCCGTCGACCATCACCGAGGGCTCCGACGTGCGCTGGTTGCGCAGCTTCGCGAACTCCCGGTAGCCGGCTTCGAAGATGCGCTCGAGCGAGCCGATCGTGTGGCGCGCGTTCACCGCTCCCTGGTAGAGCGACTGCAGGTCGTTTCCGCTCCAGAACTCGCGCTCGAACGCATCGGTCTGCGCCTGTGCGCGGCGAATGCCGAACCATTTGCGGAAGATGAACATCCAGGAGAGGAACGACACCGCGAGCAGCAGCGCCAGCACCGCCTTCACGACGATGGAGGCGTTCCAGATGAGCGTCCAGATCTCCAGATCCTGCGTGAACGTCATGCGTGCCTACCGTCCCGGTCGAGCGCAGTCACACGGGCCCCTCGCGAAGAAAGCCGCCCGATTGTAGCAACGCAGCGGGCGGCAAAACGGGTTACAAGGGGTTACAAAAGATCCTGCGTGCCCGACGGGGCGAGAATTCCGAAGTGGCGATATGCAGCGAGCGTCGCCATGCGGCCGCGCGGCGTGCGCTGCAAATAGCCCTGCTGAATCAGATACGGCTCGAGCACATCCTCGATGGTGTCGACTTCTTCGCCGACCGCATGCGCGAGGTTCTCCACGCCCACCGGCCCGCCGCTGAACTTCTCGATCACCGCAAGCAACAGGCGCCGATCCATCAGGTCGAGGCCGAGCGCATCGACGTCGAGCATCTTGAGTGCGGCATCCGCAACGCTTTTCGAGACAACTCCATCGGCCTTGACCTGCGCATAGTCGCGCACCCGGCGCAGCAGGCGGTTTGCGATGCGCGGCGTGCCGCGCGAACGGCTCGCGATCTCGGTCGCGCCATCGTCGGCGAGCTCGACCTTCAGCAGCCCGGCCGAGCGGCGCACGATGCGCGCGAGATCCTCGGCGTTGTAGAACTCGAGCCGCGCGACGATGCCGAAGCGGTCGCGCAGCGGGTTGGTCAGCATTCCGGCACGCGTCGTGGCACCGACGAGCGTGAACGGCGGCAGGTCGAGCTTGATCGAGCGCGCGGCCGGGCCTTCGCCGATCATGATGTCGATCTGGTAGTCCTCGAGCGCCGGGTAGAGGATCTCTTCGACGACCGGCGAGAGGCGATGGATCTCGTCGATGAAGAGCACGTCTCGCGGCTCGAGGTTCGTAAGGATCGCCGCCAGGTCACCCGGACGCTCGAGCACCGGGCCGGACGTTTGCCGGAGATTGACGCCGAGTTCCTTCGCGATGATGTGCGCGAGCGTGGTCTTGCCGAGGCCCGGCGGGCCGAAGAGCAGCACATGATCGAGCGCTTCCTTTCGCTCGCGCGTGGCCTGGATGAAGATCTCGAGCTGCGACTTCACCTTCGGCTGGCCGACGTATTCGGCGAGCGACGCCGGACGCAGCGAGCGCTCGATCTGCTCCTCCTGCGGGGAAGCGGGCTTGGCCGAGATCAGGCGGTCGGTTTCGATCACCAGATGAGCTCCACCCCGTGTCCCTTCAATGCCGGGTCGCGGGTGACGAGACCCATGCGCTCGGCTTTCGCCTGCGCGACCAGCATGCGATCAAAGGGGTCGCCTTGGGTGATGGCCAGGCTTTCCAGCATCCAGATATGCGCGGGC
>DASUMM010000055.1:0-4815 GCA_036277655.1 Burkholderiales bacterium
GGCGGCGGCGATTCTGCGCATCGCCAACGACCGCATGGCGGGCGCCATCCGCATGGTGTCGCTCGCACGGGGCCACGACCCGCGCGATTTCGTGCTCTTTCCGTTCGGCGGCGCAGGGCCGCTGCATGCCGCTGCGCTCGCGCGCGAGCTGGGGATTCCGCGGCTGCTGATCCCGGCGCGGCCGGGTATCACGAACGCGCTTGGCTGCGTGGTGGCCGATCTGCGCCACGACTACGTGAATACGGTGAATCGCCCGGTGGAGGCGCTCGACATGCAGAGCGTGCGCGAGATTCTCCAGGCGCAGGTGGCCGAAGGCCGCGCTCTCCTTGGGCGCGAAGGCGTCGCAATCGAGGGCACGCGGCTGCTTTTCTCCGCCGACATGCAATTCCAGGGGCAGAGCCACATCCTGACCGTACCGCTCCCGGGTCCGGAGGTGACGCGAGAAGAGATACAGCAGCTCTTTGACAAGGCGTACTGGGATCGCTTCGGCGTCGAGCTTCCGGAGATCCGGGCGGTGCTCGTCAACCTTCATACCGCCGTAATAGGAATTCGCCCGCGGCTCGACCTCAGGGTTCTCTCGGGCCGCGGCGCGCCTTCGGCGCCGCGAACCCGGCGCGTCTTCTTCGATGGCGCCTGGCTCGAGACGCCGGTTTACCAAAGGGACTCTTTACCCGGGGAAATAGAAGGCCCCGCCATCATCGAGCAGCTCGACTGCACCAGCGTGCTCGAGCCGGCGAGCGCGCTCCGCGCGGACCAGTTCGGCAATCTCATCGTGGAGATCCGCTGATCAGGCGGACGGTTTTCGCCTACACTCGGACGCATGTCCAACTTCGGCCTTCTTCTGACTATCACCGAGCCCCGGCCCGAGATGGAGGCGGAATTCAACGCGTGGTACGACGGCGAGCACATCGCCGAGCGGCTGTCGATCCCCGGTTTTCTTTCTGCTCGCCGCTGGGTCGCCGACTGCAAGCCCGGCGAGGGAAAGTATCTTGCGACCTATGAACTGGTGACGCCCGGCGTGCTGCAGACGGCCGCCTATCGCGAGCGCCTCGGCAATCCGTCGCCGTGGAGCCGGCGCACTCTCGAGAACACCCTGGTGTTCCGGCGCTGGGCCTGCGAGCAGATCAATCCCGGCGATGCGCCGCCACACATGATGTCGCACGCGCTCTTCGTCGCCATCGGCGATGCGCCGCCGGAGCACGAAGACGAGTTCAACCGCTGGTACGACGAAGAGCACCTGCCGATGCTTTCGCAGGTGCGCGGCGTGTTGTCGGCGCGCCGCTTCGTCGACCTTCGGGCGAGCAAGCCACGCTACATCGCGCTCTACGAACTCGACAATGAATCGGTGATTCAGCACCCGCAATGGCAGGAGGCCCTGCACACGGATTGGGCGAAGCGGATCGGCGAGCTGACTGCGGGAGTCGAGTGGTTCCTGCGGCTCTACCGCAGCTACTCTCCTCGCAGATAACCGGCATTGCGCGCAGCCCTCGGTGCGGCTGCCTTGATCGCCGCTTCCAGTTCGTTCGCCGGCAGCGAGCTGCTTTCGGCATTGAACGCAGTCCGCATGGGCGGCTGCCCGGGGCGCGCCGCCGCCACGATCCCGCTGCGCCAGAATCCACGACTTGATGACGCGGCACGTCGCAGCGCGAAGCTTCCATTTGCGGAAGCGCTGAAGGCGGCAGGCTACCGCGCGACCCGCTCGCTGCTGATCCGAGTCGCCGGCGATCCGAGCGCGGCCGTGGTCGCCCGTTTTGCCGCCAAGGACTACTGCAGCGAGGTCACCGAGCCCGCCTACAGCGAGGCTGGCATTCACCGCGAGGGCCGGGAAGCGCGCATCGTGCTGGCGGCCCCCTTTGCTCCGCCTTCTGCCGAAGCCTCTGCCGAGGTGGGGGAGCGTGTGCTGCAACTGATCAATAGCGCGCGCTCGCAGCCGCGTACCTGTGGCGCGGAGCGCTTTGCGGCGGCACCGCCGTTGCGAATGCACGACACCCTGAATCGCATCGCGCTCGCTCACGCTACCGACATGGCCCAGCACAGCTATTTCTCGCATCAGGCGCGCGACGGCAGCTCCCCATCCGATCGTGTCACGCGCGGCGGCTATTCCTGGCGCTCGGTCGGCGAAAACATCGCCGCCGGCCCGACCACCGCTGAGGCCGTCGTCAGCGGCTGGATGAACAGTCCCGGCCACTGCGCGACCCTCATGCACGTCGGCCACTCCGAGATGGGGATCGCTTACGCCGTGAATCCGCAAAGCACCGCCGCGATCTACTGGGTTTTCCTCGGCGCGCACCGCTAGGGAACAACCGCCACCGGGCCGCATCCAACGGAAGTGGCAGGCGTCAGGCAAGTCTGGTCGCTGGTAAAGGAGTCGGCATCCGCGTGGGTCGAGGATCGAGCGGCGAGCATGGGCGCGGCGCTCGCCTACTACGCCCTGTTCTCCATCGCGCCGCTGCTGTTGATCGCAATCACGATCGCCGGGCTTTTCTTCGGCGCGGAGGCCGCGCGCGGGGAAATCTTCGAGCAGATCCGCGGGCTCATCGGCGAACAGGGCGCGATGGCGATGGAAGGCCTGCTGAAAAGCGCCAGCAAGCCCGGCAATACGGTGCTCGGCATGGTCACCGGGGTGTTCTTGCTGATCCTCGGTGCGACGACGGCGTTCGCCGAGCTGCAGGCAGCGCTCGATCGCATCTGGGACGTGCCGGCGTCGAAGCGCCCTTCCGGCATCTGGGGAACGATTCGCTCGCGGCTGCTGTCGCTCGGGCTCGTTGCGGCGATCGGCTTCCTGCTCATGGTGTCGCTCGTTGCAAGCGCAGCGCTGTCCGCGCTCGGAAAATGGTGGGGCGACTGGTTCGGCGAATACAGGGTGGTCCTGGAAGTGGTGAACCTGGTCGTCACGTTCGCGATCTTCACGGGCCTCTTCGCGTTGATCTACAAGCTCCTGCCGAGCATCAAGATCGCGTGGCGTGACGTATGGGTGGGCGCCGCGGCCACGTCGCTGCTCTTTGCAATCGGCAAGTTCGCCATCGGCTATTACCTCGGCACGAGCGGTGTCGCCTCTGGCTTCGGCGCGGCGGCTTCCGTCGTCGTGCTCCTCATCTGGGTCTACTACTCGGCGCAGATCTTCCTGCTGGGCGCCGAGTTCACGTGGGCCTATGCGCACCGGCATGGCTCGAAGGTGTCGCGGCCAAATCCGACGGCCCATCGCACTTCTCAAGCCGAGCCGCGCGACGCTAGCAAGCCGGTGGCCGGCATCGAGCTTCCGCTCGCCTGAAACGCGTTGGCGCACCCCGGATAAACTTCCGGGATGCATTTCGCCAAGGCGCTCCCCGAGCTGATCAGTGCCGCAGTGCTCGCCGCGTTATGGATCGAGCCGCAGCGCTTCGATATCTCCTGGTTCCGCGCGGGCGCGCTGGCGCTGCTGCTGGAATTCTTCGCCATCCACGCCGGCGGTTTCATGGCCATGACCGTCACCGACCCTGAAGTCCCGAAAAGGACGCGCACGCTGCGCCTGCTGGGATGGACCGCCGGTTATCTCGCCTTCGTCAGCCTGTTTGCGCTGGGATTCGATGCCTGGTGGATGGTCCCCGCCTTCGCGTGGTTCTGCTTCTCGAAGCTGCAGGCGATCTGGATGGGCGGCGAGATCACCGAGCGCGATCGCTCGCATGCAGTCGTCAGCTGGGCACTCAGCGTGGCGGTGTTTCTCGGCTCCGTCGCCGCGACCGCAATCCTCGACGTGCCGATGCTTGGCGCGGGCCCCGAAATTCGCGACGCCGCCGGGTTCGATGGCAACAGCACCGGCTTGTGGGAAGTGGAGCCGCATCGCGCAATCGCCGGAGCTGTGCTCTACTTCACGATCATGGGACTGAGTCGCCCCCTATTCGCCAGAAGCTTTGCCGTGCGCGGCAACTCCAATGCCGGTGCTCCACGTGTAAGCTGATTGCTCGAGATGAACCGCGCCGCCACCACCCTCCTCGACCCGATCACGCTTACCGTGATCCAGAACGGCCTGCAGCAGGTGTGCAATGAGATGGACCTCGCGTTCTGCCGCGCCGCGTTCTCGCCGGTGATTTCCGAAGGCATGGACCGCTCGGATGGCATCTACTCGCGCGAGGACGGCTCGCTGATCGCGCAGGGCGACCTGGGCCTGCCGGTGTTCGTCGGCACGATGCAGTTCTCGACGCGCAACGTGATCGCGCACGTGCGCGCGAAAGGCTGGTCGCTCGACCCGGGCGATGTCTTCATCGTGAACGACCCGTACCTCGGCGGCACGCATTTGATGGACGTGCGCTTCGTAAAGCCGTTCTTCTATCGCGGCAGCCTGTGGTGCTGGCTTTCGAACACCGGGCACTGGCCGGACGTCGGCGGCATCGTGCCGGGCGGCTTCTCCGCCAACGCCACCGAAGTCGAGCAGGAAGGGCTGCGCCTGCCGCCGATCAAGCTGTACAAGAAAGGCGTGATGGACGAGGAGATCCTTTCGATCATCCTGTCGAACATCCGCATCTCGGGCCAGCGCATCGGCGACATCAAGGCGCAGGGCGCAGCGCTCGCCATCGGCGAGAAGCGCCTCACTGCTCTTCTCGATCGCTACGGCGCGGACACCGTGGAAGCTGCGATCGCGGAATTACGCAAGCGCGCCGCACAGCAGATGCGCGCGAAGATCGCGAAAATCCCGCCCGGCACCTACGAAGGACATTCGATCGTCGATTCCGACGGCGTGGTCGACGAGCCGCTGCACATCCGCCTGAAGGTGACGAAGACGGCAGGCGACGATCTGGTATTCGACTTCGCCGGTTCCTCGCCGCCCTGCCGCGGCCC
>DASUMM010000056.1:0-6527 GCA_036277655.1 Burkholderiales bacterium
TCAGCAGCGCGATGCCGATGCCGATCACGGTCACGATCGGCACCGCGGCGTTGGCCAGCGCGTGGCGCAGCAGCACCTTCGCTTCGGGCAGGCCCTTGGCGCGCGCGGTGCGGATGTAATCCTCGCCGAGCGCTTCCAGCACCGAGGCGCGGGTGACCCGCGCGATCAGCGCGATGTAGATCACCGAAAGCGTGATCGCCGGCAAGATGAGGTGCCGCAGGTAGGGCCAGAACCCGGCCTCGATCCGGTGGTAGCCCTGCACCGGCAGCCAGCCGAGCTTGAGCGAGACCAGCCACACCAGCAGGTAGCCCAGCACGAACACCGGCACCGAGAAGCCGAAGACCGAAAATGCCATCAGTCCGCGGTCGAACCAGCTGCCGAAGCGCCAGGCGGCTACCACGCCGAGCGGCACCGCGACGAGGACCGCGATCACGATGGTCAGCGTGGCGAGCGACAGCGTCGGCTCGAGCCGCTGGGCGATCAGCTCGGTGACGCGCACCTTGTAGTAGTAGGACTCGCCGAGGTCGCCCTGCACCATCTGGCCGAGCCAGATGCCGAACTGCACCGGCAGCGGCCTGTCGAGCCCGAGCGTCTTGCGGATGCCCTCGATCTGCTCGGTGCTCGCCGCGTCGCCGGCGAGAATCGCCGCCGGGTCTCCGGGCGTGATGCGCAGCAACAGGAAGACCAGCACCGCGACGATCGCGAGCACGGGAACCGTCGCGAGCAGCCGCCGGGCGAGGAACCTGTACATGTCAGATCCGCGCCCGCGGCGCCGACGCTATTTGCTGATGTTCCAGTACTGGTGCGTAAGCCCGTGCGTCATCCAGCCCTTGATCCCTTTTCGACCGGCTTGCGGCTGCGTGTACTCGCCGAGCGGTGCGTGCGTGGCGACCTCGAAGGCGCGCTTCTGCACTTCCCCGGCGAGCGCGACCTTCTTCTTCTCGTCGGTCTCGCGCATGAACGCGGTGCGCAGCTCCTCGAGCTTGGCGTCCTCTGGCCAGCCGAACCACGGCGTGGACGCGCCGCGCGCCGGAAGCGCCGCGTTGTTGACCGGGTTGCCGATGTCCGGCGCCACCCAGGCGGTGCAGAACATGTTCCAGCCGCCATCCTTCGGGGGATCCTTCTTCGCGCGCCGCGACACCAGCGTCTGCCAGTCCATCGCCTGCAGGTCTACCTTGAAGCCGGCCTGGCGCATCAGTTGCGCGGCGACCTCGGGCAGCTTGTCGATCGAGGAGAGGTCGGTCGGCTTCATGATGACGACCGGCGTGCCGTCGTAGCCCGACGCCTTGAGCAGTTCCTGCGCCTTCTTCATGTTCGACTTCGACTGGATGTCGCTGCCGGTCGGCACGCCGTAGGTCGTGCCGCAGGTGAACATCGACGGGCAGGGCTTGTAGAGCTCCTTGACGCCGACCTGCGCCTGCAGGAACGGCTCCTGCCGGAACGACGCGAGCGCGGCCTGGCGCACCTTCACGTTGTTGAACGGCGGGTGCAGGTGGTTGAAGCGGCACATGTACTGCAGGCCGATCTTCGGCTTGCGCACTTCGACGTTCGGGTCCTTGACGAGCGTCTGGTAGTGCTGGAAGGGCTCGTTCTCGATGATGTCGACCTCGCCCTTCTGCAGCGCATTGACCTGCGCCTGGTAGTCGCGCAGCGCGAGGTTCCAGACCACCTTGTCGACGTAGACGTGCTTGCCGCCGGCGGTGCCGGAGGGCTTCTCCTTCCTCGGCTTGTACTTGTCGAACTTCACGTATACCGCCTTGTCGCCCGGCTTGAACTCGTCCTTGACGAACACGTACGGGCCCGAGCCGATGTACTCCTTGATCTGCTCGGTCGGCGGCGTCTCGGCGATGCGCTTGGGCATGATGAACGGCACGTTGGAGGAGGGCTTGCCGAGCGCCTCCAGCACGAAGCCTGCGGGATCCTTCAGCGTGATGCGGAAGCCGTCCTTGCCGGTCGCTTCCATCTTGTCGACGAAGGTGAGCAGCGCGCCGCCCATCGGGTCGCGCTTGGCCCAGCGAGCGAGCGAGGCGACCACGTCCTCGCCGGTGACCGGCGCGCCGTCGTGGAAGAGCAGCCCGTCGCGCAGCTTGAAGTCGTACACCTTCTTGTCGGCCGAGATCTTCCAGGAGTCCACCATCTGCGGCTGGATCTTGTCGTTTTCGTCGGTGCCGAACAGCGTGTCGTAAATCATGTAGCCGTGGTTGCGGCTCATGTACGCCGTGGTCCAGATCGGATCGAGGATCGCGAGGTTCGAATGCGGCACGACGGTGAGGACCTTGCCTTGCGCGAACGCGGCGCCGGCGGCGAGAGTTGCGGCGACGCCAAGCGCCGCGGCGATGCGGGAAATGGCCATGAAATGCCCCTCCAGAAGTGGACGGCGCACGATATCCTAAACGCCCGGCAGCGGGCAAGGAGCAGCAAAATGAGCGGGTTCGACGCAGTGATCCGCGAAGTGGAGGTCCATGACGGCAGCGGCGCGCCCCCGTTCGTCGCCGATGTCGCGATCCAAGGCGATTGCATCGCCGCGGTGGGGGCCGTGAGCGCTGGCGCTCGCGAGACCCTGGCGGGGAAAGGGCTTGCGCTGGCGCCCGGGTTCATCGACGTCCACACCCACGACGATTTCGCCGCGCTCCGGCATCCGGACATGGCGTTCAAGCTCGCAGGCGGCGTCACCACCTGCATCGTCGGCAACTGCGGCTTCGGGCCGGCGCCGTTCGACGCGGCTTCGAAGATGCTGCTCGCGAGCACGGTCCGCTCGGCGCTCGAGCCCTGGGAAGGCCATGCCGGCTACGCGGCTGCCCTCGAGCGCAACCCGCCGGGAACGAACATCGGCATGCTGATCGGCCACGGCACCGTGCGGGCCGCGGCGATGGGGATGGAGAACCGCGTTCCTGCCGCATCCGAGATGGCGGCAATGAAAGCGATCGTCGCCGAGGGGCTCGAGGCCGGTGCGCTGGGAATCTCTTCCGGCCTCGTGTACGACCCGGGGCGCTTTGCTGCGACCGACGAATTGATCGAGCTCGCGGCGCTGATGCACGGGACAGGGGCGCTTTACGCGACCCACATGCGCGACGAAGGGCAGAAGCTGCTCGATTCGGTGCGCGAAGCAATTGCGATCGGCGAGCAGGCCGGCGTGCCGGTGCAGATTTCGCACCACAAGGCTTCCGGGCGCACCGCCTGGGGACTGGTGCGTGAGTCGCTCAATTTGATCGAGGAAGCGCAGCGCCGCGGCCTGGACGTGCATGCCGACCAGTATCCGTACACCGCCGGCAGCACGATCCTCGCGGCGGTGTTCCGCGAAGGCAAGCTCCGCGGGCTCGTCGGCGACCTGACCGGCGCGGACGTCGTCATCGCTTCGAGTTCGCGCCATCCCGAATGGGAAGGAAAGTCGCTCGCCGCGCTCGGCGAGGCGATGGGATGCTCCGTCGAGGACGCGGCGACGCGCGTGCTCGCGGAAGATCGCGGCGCCACGGTCATCCTGCATGCGATGTGCGAAGAGGACGTGCGCACGGTGATGCGCCACCCGAGCACGATGATCGGCTCGGACGGCATCCCGACGCTCGAGGGCAAGCCGCATCCGCGCCTGTACGGGTCGTTTGCGCGCGTGCTCGGTCGCTATGCGCGGGACGAAAAGCTTTTTTCGCTCGCCGAAGCGGTGCATCGCATGACCGGATTTTCGGCGCGCAAGTTCGGCCTGCGCGATCGCGGTCTGGTGAAAGAAGGTGCGCGCGCAGACCTGGTGCTCTTCGATCCGCGCAAGGTGCTCGACCTCGGCACGTTCGAAGACCCGCATCGCACGCCGGCTGGCATCGAGGCGGTCTTCGTCAATGGAGTGAAGGCGATCAGCACTGGAAAACCCACCGGCGCGCGTGCAGGGCGCGTGCTGCGCCGAAGCAACTAGAAAGGAACGCAATCGATGGCCCGTATCGCAATCGGCGGCATGCAGCATGAGACCAACACGTTCGCGCCCTCCAGGGCCGACTATCCGGCGTTCGAAGCCGGCGGCGGCTGGCCGGGCGCGCAGTACGGCGAGCCGATGTTCGACGCGCTCGCCGGCGCCAACATCCCGGCGCAGGGCGCGATCGAAGCTTTGCGCAGCCTTGGCCACACGCTCGTTCCCACCGCTTGGGCGGCGGCGAGCCCTTCGGCGCATGTGACGACCGAAGCGTTCGAGCGCATCGCGGGCGAGCTGGTAAGGCACCTCGAGGCCGTGCTGCCGGTGGACGGCGTCTATCTCGACCTGCACGGCGCGATGGTGACCGAGGCGCACGACGACGGCGAGGGCGAGATTCTGCGTCGCGTGCGGGACGTCGTGGGCGCGCGTGTGCCGATCGCGGTAAGCCTCGACCTGCATGCGAACGTCACGCGCGCGATGCTGGAAATTGCAGACGCGCTGGTGGCCTATCGCAGCTACCCGCACGTCGACATGGCCGAAACCGGCGCGCGCGCGGCACGGCTGCTCGATCGCATGCTGCGCACCGGCGAGAGACTTGCCCGCGCGAGCCGCGGCTTCGACTTCCTCACTGGCATTCCCTCGCAATGCTCGTTCATCGAGCCGGCCAAGAGCATCTACGGCGAGCTGCAAGGGCTCGAGCAGAAAGCGGACGTCGTGCTCTCGTTCACGCCCGGCTTTCCGATGGCGGACTTCGACGAGTGCGGCATGCAGGTCTTCGGCTACGGCGGCAAGGCGCGCGACGTGGAGAGCGCGGTAGAGGCGCTGCGCGCGGCGGTTGCCGAGTCGGAGAAGGACTTCGCGCTGGAACTCCATTCCGCAGACGAGGCGGTGCAGCGCGCAAGGCAGCGCGGCGAGCCCGGAACGCCCGTGGTGCTCGCCGACACGCAGGACAACCCGGGCGCCGGCGGCAACGGCGACACGACCGGGCTGCTCGCGGCATTCATCCGTCAGAGGGCGAGCGATGCAACGCTCGGCATGCTGATCGATCCGCAATCGGCGCAGCGCGCGCATGAGGCGGGGCAGGGTTCGACGCTTGCATTTGCGCTCGGCGGGCGCTCCGGCATTGCGGGCGACGCGCCGCTCGCGGGCGAATTCACTGTCGAGCGGCTCGGCGACGGACGCTTCACGTGCACCGGGCCGATGTTCCACGGCTTTCGCATGAACCTCGGACCAATGGCGCTGCTGCGTTCGCGCGCCGCGCCGGGCGTGCGCGTGGTTCTGGCGTCGCGCAAGTGCCAGGCTGCCGATCAGGAAATGTTCCGGCATGTGGGCGTCGAGCCGCGCCGCGAGCGGATCCTCGGGCTGAAGAGCTCGGTGCACTTTCGCGCCGACTTCCAGCCGATCGCGAAGGAGGTGCTGGTAGTCAAGTCGCCCGGCCCGGCGCTCGCCGATCCGGCCGAGTTCGCGTGGACGAAGCTGCGCAAGGGGATGCGCATGCGGCCGCTCGGGCCGGCGTACGGCGGATGAGAATCCGGCTCGCAATTGCGCTTGCGTTCTCGCTTGCGCTGCCCGCGGCTGCGAACGAGACGAGCTACAACGACGCCGCGCTCTTTCCGATCATGGTGCGCGACAAGCACGGCGCGATCAATCGCAACGGCGAAGTCGTCATTGCGCCGGAGTACGACGAGGCGATCGTGCTGCGCGAGGGATTGGCGAGAGTGCGCAAGGGCCCGCGCGTGGCGTACCTCGACGCCTCCGGCCGGCGCGTGATCGAGCCGCAGGAGATGACGAGCGAGCTCTTCTCGCAGGGGCTGGTGCCGGCGCACGGCCAAGGGCCGGACGGCAAGGGCGGCTACGGCTATCTCGATCGCAAGGGGCAATGGCGCATCGCGCCGAAGTTCGTCGAAGCGAAACCGTTCTCCGGCAGTCGTGCCGTGGTCGGCATGCAGGACGAATGGGGTCGCATCAAGTACGGCTACATCGATGCGAGCGGCGCGCTGGTGATCCCGGCGCGCTTCGACAAGGCGTTTGCGTTCTCGCGCGTTGCCAGGGTCGAGATCGAAAAGCGCCTGCGCCTCATCGATTCCTCGGGCCGTGACGTGACACCCGCTGACATCGATGCGTTCGGCGAGCCGTCCGACGGCATGATGCTCGCGCGCAAAGGAAGGCTGCTCGGCTTTCTCGATGACGAAGGCCGGGTCGCGATCGCGCCGCGCTTTCAGTCGGTGCAGGATTTCAAGGGCGGACGCGCGCGCTTCTGGGAGAACGGCAAGTACGGCTACATCGACAAGAAGGGTGCGATCGTGATCGAGCCGAAGTTCGACTCGGCGGCGGATTTCTCCGAAGGGCTGGCCGCGGTGCGGTTGAACGATCGCTACGGCTTCATCGATCCGAACGGCAGGATGGTGATCGAGACCGCGTTCGAGCGCGTGCAGGGTTTCTCCGACGGCGCCGCCGCTGCGCAGCGCGAAAAACTCTGGGGATTCATCGGGCGCGACGGCAAATGGAAGATCGAGCCGCGCTACGCCTGGGTGCGCCCGTTCCGCAACGGCCTTGCGTGGGCCGGCGAGCCGAGGATGCGCGGCGGGAACTACGTCGACCAGTCCGGGAAAGTCATCTGGAAGTCGCCGCC
>DASUMM010000057.1:0-4615 GCA_036277655.1 Burkholderiales bacterium
GAGCGCCTGACGCAGCTGCTGCTGCAGGCGTGCGCCTGGTACCTGGTGAATGCGAAGCAGGGCGCCGAGCCGCTGGATGCGGTGGCGCGCTTTCATCTCGGCAATGGCGCCGCGCTCGCGCGCCTCAACTGGCTGGGCGACACCTCGCCCTCGGGCATGAAGCGGGCGGCCGGCCTGATGGTCAACTATGTCTACCGCCTCGCCGACGTCGAACGCAACCACGAGCGTTATTTCCGCCATCACATCGTCGTTGCTTCCCGCGCAGTGACCAAGCTCGCGCGCGAATGCCCGATCGTGGTGCAGCCTCCGGCGAGCGCCCAAAGCCCGACGTGATCGCCTCGCTCGACGTCTCCGGCTCCAAGGGGCTGCTCGCCGGCAACGTCATGCACTTCGCACGCCTGCTGCGCGCGGCCGGCCTACGCATTGGACCGGATCGCGTGATCGACTGCGTGCGCGCGCTCGAGCTCGCCGACTGCGCGCGGCGCGACGATTGGTACTGGACGATGTCGGCGGTGCTGCTGTCGCGCGAAGAGCAGCGCCCGATCTTCGACCAGGCGTTCCGCATCTTCTGGAAGGATCCGCAGCTCGTGCAGAAGATGATGCAGGCGCTGCTGCCGAAGACCTACGGCCGCGCCGCGAAGGACGAAGAGCAGAGCCAGCGCCTCTCCGACGCGCTCTTCTCGCAGCAGAACCGCCGCGAGCAGCGCCCCGCCGAGCAGAAGGTCGAGCTCGATGCGCGGCTCACCTTCTCCTCGCGCGACGTGCTGCAGCGGATGGACTTCGACACGATGTCGTCCGCCGAACTGGCGGAAGCGAAGAAGATGCTGCGCGAAATGCGCCTGCCGCTGCCGATGATCCGCACCCGCCGCTACCGCCCTTCGCCGCGCGGCACGCGCATCGACCTGCGCGCCACGCTGCGGCAAAGCCTGCGCGAGGGCGGCGACGTCATTCCGCTGGTGCGCGGCGCGGTGATCGACATCCATCCGCCGCTCGTAGTGTTGTGCGACATCTCCGGCTCGATGAACCCGTACGCGCGCATGTTCCTGCACTTCCTGCACGCGATCACCAACGACCGCGATCGGGTCAGCGTGTTCGTGTTCGGCACGCGGCTCACCAACGTCACGCGGCAGTTGCGCCATCGCGACGTCGACGTCGCGATGGCCCGCGTCGCCGAGGCCATCAAGGATTGGTCCGGCGGCACGCGCATCGGCGCATGCCTGCGCGAGTTCACCTGGCGCTGGAGCCGGCGCGTGCTCGGGCAGAATGCATGCGTGCTGCTCGTCTCCGACGGGCTGGACCGCGAAGCCGGCGAAGGGCTCTCGGAAGAGATGGAGCGGCTGCACAAGTCCTGTCGCGAGCTGATCTGGCTGAATCCGCTGCTGCGCTACGACAAATTCGAAGCCCGCCCGGCCGGCGTGCGCGCCATGCTGCCGCACGTCGACCGGTTCCTGCCGGTGCATAATCTGAAGAGCCTGATCGATCTCGCGCACGCGATCTCCGCGCCCGCGCCGAAGCACCTGGAGAAACGCGCATGGAAATGACCGGCGAGGAAATCATCCCGGCGTCGCAGCAGGAGACCTGGGATGCGTTGAACGACACGGAGTTCCTGAAGTCCTGCGTGCCCGGCTGCGAATCGATGGAGCAGGTGGGGCCGAACGAATACGCGGTGCTGATGGTCGCGCGCATCGGCCCGGTCAGCGCGAAGTTCAAAGGCAAAATGACGATCTCGGAATCGAATCCGCCCTCCTCGTATGCGCTCGCGTTCGAGGGCCAGGGCGGGGTGCATGGCTTCGCCAAGGGAACCGCCCGGGTTTCGCTCGCAGCGAAGAGCGCCGACGAGACCGTGCTCACCTACCAGGCGAAGGCGAATGTCGGCGGCAAGCTGGCGCAGATCGGCTCGCGGCTGGTCGACGCCGCTGCGCAGAAAGTCGCCGGCGAATTCTTTGCTGCGTTTCGCGAAAAGATGCAAGAGCGCCATGCCGGAACTGCCGGCCACGGCGAAGAGCACGACGCCCACGCGCTGCCCGAACCGATTCCGCGCGATCCCGCTCTGCCCGACCTGCCGCCCAGTTCGCTCGCCTTTTTCGCCGCCGGAGCGCTGGTGGTCGTCCTGGTCGCCCTGGTCGCGCTCCTCTGATCGATGGCCGAGCTGCTGTTTCGGGACGATCCCTATCTGCGCTTCTGCGAAGCGACCGTAACCGCGGCCCGCGAAAACGTCATCGAGCTGGATCGCACGGTGTTCTATCCGCTCGGCGGCGGGCAAATCGGCGATACCGGAGTGATTGGTGGGGCGCGCGTGGCGGACACGCGCAAGGGCGAGACGGAGGACACCATCCTGCATTGTCTCGAGCCGGGCGCCCCGCTGCCGGCGCTCGGCGCAAAGGTGCGTGCGGAAATCGACTGGGAGCGGCGCTACCGCCTGATGCGCTTTCACACCGCCCTGCACCTGCTGGGGGCGGTGGTGCGAGCGCCCGTCACCGGCGGACGCATCCAGCAAGACAAGGCGCACCTGGATTTCGACATCGAGATGGAGAAGCTTGCCAAGCCGGAGATCGAAGCCGGGATCAACGCGCTCGTCGACGCCGCCCACGACACGCGCACGAGCTGGATCACCGATGCGGAGCTGGAGGCGCGACCGGAGTTGGTGAAGACCATGTCGGTCGCGCCCCCGCGCGGAGCGGGACGTGTGCGCCTGATGGAAATTCCCGGCGTCGACCTGCAGGCATGTGGCGGCACGCACGTGCGCAACACCCGGGAAATCGGGCGCCTCGCGGTGGCGCGAATCCGCAGCGAAGGCAAGCGCAACAAGCGGGTGACGCTGGTCTTTGCCGGCGAGCCGATCTAGTCAGCGCGCTGCAGCTGCGCGGATGGCCTGCGCGAGGTCCTCGGGCGGATACGCGCCGGAAATTCCGGAGCGTCGATCGAAAATGAACGTCGGCACGGCGGTGATGCCGAGATCCCGCACGTTTTCTTCCAGCCCCGCAACGCGCTCCGCATCGGCTTCATGCGGCCAGCCGCTCACGCCGTGCCCGCGCGCGATGCCCTCGAGCACGCTCGCATCGCCGATGTCGCGCGCTTCCTCGAAGTAGGCGCGAAAGAGCGCATCGACGACCGGCGCAGCCTTGCCCTGCCGCTGCGCAAGCTCGATCAGCCGGTGCGCCTGAACGGTGTTCGGAGTTCGTTCGATGCGCTCGAACGCGAAGCGGATTCCCTCCCGCTCGCCTTCTTGCGCAACGCGTGCGTCGAGTTCTTTGCCGCGCTCGAGCGACCCAAACTTGGCGCGCCGGTACTCCGCGCGCGCCAGCCCTTCGGCCGGCATGCCGGGGTTCAGCTGGAACGGCAGCCAGTCGATTCTCGCCTGCACTTCGTCGCCGAGCAGGGCAAGCGCTTTCTCCAGCCGCCGCTTGCCGATGTAGCACCAGGGACAAATGACGTCCGATGCCACCTCGATCCGAATGCTCTTCGCCACTCTAGCGCCTACTTGCGGCTCGGAATGACCCAGAAGTAAATGGTGCGCCCGTTCGAGTCGAGCCGTTTCTCGGGCTTCCAGTCGCCCATGTCGAACTGATGCGAGACGATGCGCGTCCCGGGCTTCATTTCGGCGAGCAGGCGCGGACGCAGCTTCACGTTCAGGTCGGGCAGCAGGTACAGCGTGATTACGCTGGCTTCGCGGAAATCCGACTGGAACAGGTCCGCGAGCCGAAAGTCCACCAGATGCGTGACGCCCGCTTTCTTGGCGTTCTCCTTCGCCTCGGCGATGCGTTGCGGATCGATGTCGATGCCGACCGCGCGGATGCCGTAGAGCCGCGCTGCCGTGATCGGAATGCGGCCGTCGCCGCAGCCCAGGTCATAGAGCACGTCGCCTTTCTTGACGTCGACGAGGCGCAGCATGTCCTCGACCACTTCCTGGGGTGTCGGCACGTAAATGACGTCCGGAGTGCGCAATTCCTTCTGCGCGCGCTGGGCTTGGGCGAGCACTTCGTTGCGCGAATCGGAGGCACCGGCCGGTACTGCGACGGACGACAGCGCCAGCAGGATCAATGTGAAACAGGTTCGCATGGGCGTTTCAGGGAAGGCGCGCCGGGATCGGCGCGGGGGGATTATGCCCCACAAGGGTGCGAGAGCGCTTTACTGGCTGAAGCCGACGATCATGCGGTTTCGCAGCACCGCCTCGTGCTGCGGCCCGCATGCGGCCAGCGTCGCGGCCGAATAATCGCCCGCAAGCGCATCCTCGATGTCGCCGGTGCCGTAAAGCTCGATCCGCGCCCACACGATCGCAAGAATTGCAATCACCATTGTCACGATGGCAATGGCATCGGCCGCGCTGGTCGGGTCTCGGGTGAGCCGCATGGGAGCATCCATGCAAGACTCGCGCCATGATCAGCTGCCGGCGACGGTCATGCTCTCGACAAGGATCGAGCCGGTCCGCCGCGACCCACGCACCACCACGTCGTTGCCGATTCCGGCAATGCCGCGGAATATGTCGCGCAGGTTGCCGGCGATCGTGATCTCTTCCACCGGGTAGGCAATTTCGCCGCGCTCGACCCAGTAGCCTGCCGCGCCCTGCGAATAGTCCCCGGTCACGAGGTTGACGCCGTGGCCGAGCAGCTCGGTG
>DASUMM010000058.1:0-3115 GCA_036277655.1 Burkholderiales bacterium
CCGACCGGGCGCTGCGCGAGCAGGAACGCGCCGTCAGCGCGCTCGATGACCGCCGCCGCGACCTCGACCATGCCTTCCCGCCCAATCGCGCGCGAACTGGTATGCCACGCGCCCGCTGCGCGAGCCGCGCTGCAGCGACCATTGCAGTGCTTCCTCGCGCGCGGCTTCGGTTTCCCTCGGCGCGCAGCCGAACGTCTTCAGCCAATGCGCAACGATCTTCAAGTACTCGTCCTGGTCGAACGGATAGAACGACACCCACAGGCCGAAGCGCTCGGAAAGCGAAATCTTCTCTTCGACCGTCTCGCCGGGATGGATCTCTTCACCGACGTACTTCGTCTCCAGGTTTTCTTGCATGTACTCCGGCATCAGGTGGCGGCGGTTGGAGGTGGCGTAGATCAGCATGTTCTCCGACGTGGTCGAGATCGAACCGTCGAGCGCCACCTTGAGCGCGATGTAGCCTTCCTCCGCGCCGTGGAACGTCAAATCGTCGCAGAAGACGAGGAAACGTTCCCCGCGCCCGGCCACCAGGTCGGTGATGCTGGGCAGGTCGACGAGGTCGCTCTTCTCGACTTCGATGAGGCGCAGCCCCTGGCGTGAATACTTGTTCAGCAATCCCTTCACGATCGAGGACTTCCCCGTGCCGCGCGCGCCGGTGAGCAACACGTTGTTCGCGGGCCTGCCTTCGAGGAACTGGCGGGTGTTCTGCTCGACCTTTTCGATCTGCGCATCGATCCCCTGCAGGTCCGAGAGCCGCATGCGATGCACATGCCGCACCGGCACGAGCGATGGGTGCGACCGCCCTGCGCCCTTGCGCCAGCGGAACGCGATGCTCGCATTCCAGTCGACCGGCGGAGGCGGCCCGGGCAGCAGCTGCTCCAGGCGCGCCAGGATCCTTTCCACGTCGGTCGTCACGTGCGGTACTCCGCGTTGATCTTCACGTAGTCGTACGAGAAATCGCAGGTCCAGACCGTCGCCTGCGCACGCCCGCGACGCAGCAGCGCGCGCACGAGAAATTCCGGTTTCTTCATCACCGCCGCCCCCTGTTCCTCGCGATAGCCGGCGAAGCGCCCGCCCGCCCTGGCGACCAGCACGTCATCGAGATAAAGGTCGACCTTGCCCGTATCCAGGCCAGCGACGCGCGCATTGCCGATCGCGGCGAGGATTCTGCCGAGATTCGGATCGGAAGCGAAAAACGCGGTCTTCACGAGCGGCGAATGCGCAATCGCATAAGCCACCTTCCGGCATTCGGCCTCGCTTCTGCCCTGCTCGATGCGAACGGTGACGAACTTCGTTGCGCCTTCGCCGTCACGGATGATTGCCTGTGAGAGGTGTTGTGCGACCTCCAGCAGGCCCGCCTCGAGCTTCTTCAAGTCTTTCGCCGATCTCGCGACCGGGCCTTTTCCGGTCGCGAGACACACGAACGAATCATTCGTCGAAGTGTCTCCATCCACCGTCACCGAATTGAACGAGCGATCGGCCACGCGTTTCGTCATGCGTTGCAGATCGGCTCTTTTCACTCCAGCATCCGTCGCGACGAACGCCAGCATCGTCGCCATGTCGGGGCGGATCATGCCTGCGCCTTTGGCGATGCCGGTGATCGTCGCTTCGCCGCCGGCGAGCTGCACCTTGCGCGAGACCGCCTTCGGCACGGTGTCGGTCGTCATGATGGCTTCGGCGGCGGAAAGCCAGTTGGCTTCCTTCAGATCCGCGATCGCTTCGCCGAGTCCCGCAACGATGCGCTCAACCGGCAGCGGCTCCATGATCACGCCCGTGGAGAACGGCAGGACTTGCTCGGCCCTGCACTGAAGGAGGCTCGCCACGACCCGGCACACTCCGTCGGCGCGCTTCAACCCATCGGCGCCGGTCCCCGCATTCGCATTGCCGGTGTTGACCACCAGGCCGCGCACGTCGCGAGCGCGCCGCTTGGCGAGAATCACCGGAGCGGCGCAGAAACGGTTCTGCGTGAAGACGCCGGCGGCGGTCGTCCCGGCGGCAACCCGCATCACGAGCAGGTCCTTGCGACCGGGCTTCTTGATGGCGGCGCGCGCGATGCCGAGCTCGACCCCGGCCACCGGAAGCAGCTCGTCTGCCCTGGGGGGCGCGAGGTTCACCGCCATTTGAAATTCGCATTCATCGCCGTTCTTCTGCTTCACCGCCTTGCAAAGCAGCGAATTCTAATTGGTCATCGCCATCCTTGATGTGCGTCAAAAATCGATGTCGCGAGCGAACTATGCTGCCCTTCAAGTCCATCCACCAGCAGGGGAAGCCATGAGTCAGCCAGCCATCACCCCGGTCACGATCGCCATCGCGGCCCTCATCTCGACGAGTGCGCTCGCCGCCGATCCGGCGACTATCGATTGGAGCCGCGTGCCGACCAAGAGCCTTACGCTCTTCTATCCAGCGCAGTCTACGTACCAATGGCTGCAAAGCGGCGAGCATCCGGGCGCCGGCGCCGTGAAGGGCGACGGTTCGTGCGTCACTTGCCACAACGGCACCGAAGAGAAGCTCGGCAACAAGCTCGTCAAGGCGAACAAGCTCGAGCCGACGCCGCCCGCCGGCAAGAACGGCTCCGTAAAACTCGACGTGCAGGTCGCCTACGACGGCGACTTTGCGTATTTCCGCGCGCAATGGAAGACGAACGGGAAGGGGCCCGGCGAGGGGTACCCCACCTATCGCTTCGACGGCAAGGAATGGAAGGCCTTCGGCGCGCCAAGGCTGTCCGCGCCTGCCTTCAAGGGCGAGCAACCTGCGGTGTACGAAGATCGTTTCTCGATGATGATCGACGACGGCTCGGTGCCGAAGTTCGCCACCCAGGGCTGCTGGGTGACCTGCCACAACGGCTCGCGTGACGCTCCCGGCCAGGCGAAAAGGGAAGAGGTCGCCGCGCACCCGTTCTATCAGGCGATCAAGCGAGCGGATGTCCGCAAGTACCTGCCCGCGACCCGCGCCGACGCGCTCGCCTCCTGGGACAAGCCCGTCAGCCTGGAAGAGGTAGCGAAGCAGAAGGCGGAAGGCAGGTTCCTCGACCTCATCCAGTGGCGCGCGCACCGCACGAACATCGTCGGCCAGGCCGACGACGGCTACGTGCTCGAGTGGCGCAACTTCGACGCCGGCA
>DASUMM010000059.1:0-2527 GCA_036277655.1 Burkholderiales bacterium
ACAGCGTGTACATGTTGTTCCCGGTTTCCGCGTAGCTCGCGGCAGCCGTGGTCGTGGTGTCGACCGGCGGGTTGGCAGCGCTTTGCAGCGTCGCGCGCACGCTGCCGCTTGCAGAAAGACCGTTGTCCATCTGCGTATCGACCGCAATGGCGATCTTGTCCGGCAGGTTAGCCGAGCAGAGCAGCAACCCGGTGAGGCCGCCGAGCGCCGCGCCCCCCGCCGTGTCGCCGGTCTGCACGCCGATCATGCCGCCTGCGGTATTGAGTGGCTGGCTGATTCCGTTCCCGCCTATGAAACCGGCGCGACGAAGGTGGTCCCACCACTGGCACGATTCGCTCGGCGCCGCTGTGCAGTCGGCGTTATAGGCGCCGGCGACGGCCCCATTGCCGTTCCCCGCGACTGCGGCAGGCGCCGCGGCCCAGCGCGTTGCCGCACCGGCATCATCGCCCGGCAGCGCGCGATAGCGATCCTGGTATCCGTGGTATGCGGTGGCAATGCCGGAAAAGTCGGCGATGACGTTCTTCGTCTTCGCCTGCGTGATCATCTCCTGACCTTTCAGGATGCCGCCGAGCAGCAGCCCGATGATCACCAGCACGATGGCGATTTCGACCAATGTGAATCCCCGCTGACGTCCTTTCATGATTCTTCTCCCCGTTTGACGACGGCAGCAGGGTACGCGGGGCGAAAAGTTTTTCGAAATTCTTGCGCTCTGCTCCCCCGATCAGGGGGTGCCCGGTTCCTGACCCGGCGCTTTCAAAACCGCCGCCGCCGCGGCAGGCGATGGGAGTAAGCTTGGCGTTCCCATGAAGCCCCTGCGCGCCAACCCGGACCGCCTGTGGCGCTCGCTCATGGACCTCGCTCGCATCGGCGCCACTCCCAAGGGCGGGGTCAAGCGCCTTGCGCTTACCGATGTCGATCGGCAAGGACGGGATCAGTTCGTTACCTGGGCGCGCGAGGCCGGCCTCGAGACGCGCTGTGATCCGATTGGCAACGTCTTTGCGCGGCGGCCAGGATCGGACACTCAAGCGGCGCCGGTCGTCATGGGGAGCCACCTTGATTCGCAGCCCTCGGGCGGAAAGTTCGACGGCGCCTACGGCGTGATGGCAGGGCTCGAGGTGATGCGCGCGTTAAACGATGCCGGCATCCGCACGCGGCTCCCGCTCGAGGTTGCCGCCTGGACGAATGAGGAGGGCTCGCGCTTCGCCCCGGGGATGATGGGTTCGGCGGTCTTCGTTGGCGCGCACGCGCTCGAATTCGCACTGGCGCAAAAAGACGCCGAAGGCGTCACCGTGAAGGAAGAACTCGAGCGCATCGGCTATCGCGGCAGCGCAGCACCGCACCAGGTCGGCGCCTATTTCGAAGCGCACATCGAGCAGGGCCCAGTGCTGGAAGCCACCCGCACGCAGATCGGAGTGGTGCAAGGCGCGCTCGGCCAGCGTTGGTTTGATGTCGTCGTGACCGGACAGGATGCGCACGCCGGCCCCACCCCGATGGAAAAACGCCAGGATGCGCTCGTCGGTGCAAGCCGCCTGGTGCTCGAAGTGAATCGGATCGCGACCACCTTTCCGGACTATGCCCGCGGCACCGTCGGCCAGCTTCAGGTGAAACCGAATTCGCGCAACGTGGTGCCCGGGGAAGTGAGGATGTCGACCGAATTCCGTAACGCAAGCGACACCACGCTCTCCGCAATGGCCGAGGAGTATCGCCGCGTCGCGAAGGAAATAGCGGTTGCGTGCCGCGTCTCGATTGACATCCACGAGATCGTTCACTTCCCGCCTTCGCACTTCGCGCCGGAACTGGTCGGCTCGGTGCGCGAGGCGGCCCGCGAACTCGGCCTTTCGCACCGCGACATCGTGAGCGGCGCCGGCCATGACGCGGTCTACCTCTCGCGCGTCGCGCCGACCGCGATGATCTTCGTCCCCTGCGAGGGCGGGATCAGCCACAACGAAATCGAAAGTGCAACGCCGCAGGACCTCGCGGCAGGCTGCGACGTACTGCTGAACGCAGTGCTCGCGCGTGCCGGTATCGCCAGCTGACAGGAGACCCACCATGAACGATCGCGCCAACATTTCCAGCACGCTCGAGAACTCGGCATTCTTCATGCCGTTTTCGATGAACCGGCAGTTCAAGAAGGCGCCGCGGCTCCTCGCGCGCGCAGAGGGCATGTACTACTACACGCCGGAAGGCCGCAAGATTCTCGATGGCACTGCGGGATTGTGGTGCGTGAACGCCGGCCACTGTCGCAAGAAGATCGTCGACGCGGTCGCCCGCGGCGTCGCCACGCTCGACTTCGCGCCGCCGTTCCAGATGGGTCACCCGCTCGCCTTCGAGTTCGCCGACCGGGTCGTGCAGGTCGCGCCGAAGGGCATGACGAAGGTGTTCTTCACCAACTCAGGGTCCGAGTCGGTCGATACGGCGCTGAAGCTCGCGCTTGCTTATCACCGGGTGCGCGGCGAAGGGCACCGGGTGCGGCTGATCGGTCGCGAGAAGGGCTACCACGGCGTCAACTTCGGCGGCACCGCGGTCG
>DASUMM010000060.1:0-2024 GCA_036277655.1 Burkholderiales bacterium
AGGTTCCGGTGCGCCCCGCAAGCCGGAAGCTGATCTGGTCGCCTTTCAGCGTCACCTCTTGCAGCGGAACGTCCTTGCCATCCACCTTCGCGGAGCCGTTCACGCGCGTGACCTGCTGCTTCAGCTCGAGCCGCACCGGCCCCTTCGCCACGCTCGGCGGGAACTTCGCGTGCCACGATCCGGCGAGCTTCGCCGGCACCACGTAGAGGTAGATCAAGGTCGTCGTGACGCCGCTGATCTGCACCTTGTCCTCGAGGTCCATCTGCACGTACTTCTCGGGAATCCAGCCGGCGAGCGGGTAATCGTGAGAGAGGATGCGCGTGCCGGGCCGCAGCTCGGCGAGAAGCTTGTCCTTCAGCAGGTTCACCGTGTTGGGCAGCAGGTACATCGTCAACACGGTGGCTTGCGAGATGTCGGTCTTGAAGAGGTCCTGCGTGAGGAACTTGACGCGGTCGGCGATGCCTTCGCGCCGCGCCGCTTCGTTCGAAAGCTGCACTAGCTTCTCCTGGATCTCGACGCCGAAGCCGCGCGCGCCGAACACCTTGGCAGCGGTGAGCACGATGCGCCCGTCGCCCGAGCCGAGATCGATCACGAAGTCCTTTTCGCTCACGCCGGCGAGCTTCAGCATGTCGGTGACGACGCTTTGCGGCGACGGTACGTAGGGCCCTGCGTTGATCGGCTTTTCTTCCGCGGCTGCGCTGAACGCGATTCCCGCAGCGGCAACGAAGGCGAGCGTGGTTCTCATGGAGTGTTCAAACAGCCGTGTCGTGAGAGGGGCGCCAATGTAGCGCAATCCATTCGCCGAGGAAAGGGAACCACGCTCGCGCGCCGCGAGTCCCAAAGGCATGACTCGCGCGAAGGTCGCCGTAGCCTTGATCGTCCTCCTGATCGTCGGCGCCTTCGCGGCAATTCAGTTCGACGGCCTGCGCCTGCTCCTGCCCCAGGTTCGTTCGGGCGTGCTGCCCAACTTCGCCAGCATCGTGCAGCGCTACGGGCCTGCCGTCGTCCACATCTCCGCCGTCGGCAAGCGCCGCACCGGCGCACCAAGCGCCGATGAAGGCGACGGTGGCGACGCGCCCGAGCAGTTGTTCCGCGAACTGCCGCAATTGCGCCCGCCGGGCGCCGATGCGCCGATGCAGGGGGTCGGCTCTGGCCTCATCGTCGGCGCCGACGGCACGATCCTCACGAATGCGCACCTGGTGCGCGATGCTGCCGAAGTGCGCGTGAAGCTGAACGACCGGCGCGAATTTGCCGCCAGGGTGCTCGGCGTCGACCTTGCCACCGACATCGCGGTGCTGCGCATCGAGGCCAACGGCCTGCCGGTGGTGCGGCTCGGCGATCCGAAGCGCGCCCAGGTCGGCGACTGGGTGGTGGCGATCGGCGCTCCGTTCGGGTTCGAAAACAGCGTCACCGCCGGAATCATCTCCGCGAAGGGCCGCTCGCTTCCGGGCGAGATCTTCGTGCCGTTCCTGCAGACCGACGTGGCGTTGAATCCCGGCAATTCCGGCGGGCCGCTCTTCAACCTGAAGGGCGAAGTGATCGGGATCAACTCGCAGATCTACAGCCGTTCCGGCGGCTACCAGGGCGTGTCGTTCGCCATCCCGATCGACCTGGCGCAGCACGTGAAGGGCCAGATCCTCGCCACCGGACACGCGACGCACGCGCGCCTGGGCATCAGCATCCAGCCGGTCAGCCAGGTGCTCGCAGACTCCTCCGGGTTGAAGCGCACCGACGGCGCGCTCATCTCCAGTGTGCAGCCGGGCAGCGCTGCCGACCGCGCGGGCCTGCGGAGCGGCGACGTGGTGCTTCAGTACAACCATCAGCCGATCGCCGCGGCTAACGACCTGCCGTCGATGCTCGGCATGGCCTCGCCCGGCGACAAGGCGGAATTCCGCATCTGGCGCAATGGAGAATCGCACCAGCTGGTGGCGATCCTCGACGAAGCCGAGGTAGAAACCGAAAGCGCAAAGACGGCGAACGTCGCGCGGCGCTCTGCGCTCGCAGTGCGCCCGCTGACGCCGGAG
>DASUMM010000061.1:0-16145 GCA_036277655.1 Burkholderiales bacterium
TCGACGCGAAGCCCGGTCTCGGCGGCGAGCTGCAGCTGCGCCTTGTCGAGGATCAGCCGCTCCAGCACCTGGCGCTCGAGCAGCGCGCGCTCCGGCGCCGGCGTACCCTGCCGCTTCAGCTCGCGTTCGGCGAGATCGACGCGCTCGCGCAGCTCGCTCGCGGTCACCACTTCCTTGTTGACGACCGCAACGATGCGATCGACCAGCTCGCTCCGCTGCGCGTGCGCACCGGCAGGGAGAAGCGCCCAGGCGATGGCAGCGATCGCGGCGCGAAAAATCGGTGCGCGCAAGGCTAGAACACCTGCTCGAACGGCAGCGGCCGGCGCAATCCCGGCGGGACAAGGTGACCTTGCCGCGGGTTCGTTACCGCATAGCCCGGGACGTTGCGGCTGAGGAGCGTCACGATGTTGTCCGACCCCAGCCCGCCGAGCCCTTCGAGCTCGAGCTGAAAGAAGATCGCCGTCGAAGTCGTTTGCGTCGCCGCCTGCAGGCGCTGTAGCAGCGCGCGGAACACCCAGCAGCCTGCGTTGTACTCGACGCCAGCGATTCCTTCCAGCAGCCGAGCGTCGCGCAGCGAGTAGTTGTAACGCCCGACGCCGTACCAGCCCGGCGACACCGGCCACTGGCCCGAGATGTCGATCTGGTGCAGCAGGTCGCGGTTGAAGCGATAGCTGGCGTTCAGCACCTTGGCGATTTCCGGCGAGTAGCGCACCGACACGCCATAGCGCTCCATCTGCGAGTGCTGCGGGTTGTACTGCAGGGTGGTGTCGACGCTCCACTCGCGCTGCAGCCGGCCGCCGACCGAAGCGAGGATGTCCGACTGCCCGCGCGTGCGCAGCGGCGCCGCGGGCGTCAGCCCGACCCGCTCGTCGCGCAGGTAATAGCGCTGGCCGAGCGTGGCGCGAAACACCTCCTCGCCGCCTTCGCCGACGATCCTCGAAGTCACCGCCAGCGTGAGCTGGCTCGTGTCGCCGAAGCGATCCCCGCCGACGAAGCGGTTCTCGTTGAAGAGCTGCGCATAGTTGAAGTCGGCCAGCGTCGTGTCAAAGAGCGGAAGCTGGTCCTGGTTGCGATACGGCACGTACACATAGAAGGCGCGCGGCTCGAGCGTTTGCGTGACATTGCGCCCGAACCAGCCCGTCTCCCGCTCGAACGTCAGGCCGCCGTCCACGCTCAGCCACGGCACCGTCAGGTTCTGGCGCGACGATTGCCCCGGGTTGGTGCGCGACAGGTGATAGTCGGCCTGGTGCAGGCCGATCTTCGGCGTCAGAAACCGCCCAGGCCCGAGCAGCGGCGCCGTGAGCACCGGATCGAACGCCAGGCGATCGCCCTGCACCAGCGTCGAATGCGTAAAGCGGACGAACTCCGCCGGAACGTGGGCGTCGAGCCAGCCGCCGATCTCATTGCGCGTAAAGCCGGCGTTCAGCTGCGGCACGCGATGATACGGCGGCACGATCGGCGCGAGCGGATCCTGCAGCGTCTGGAAGCGCTGCACCCGGCCCTGCGCGTAATACGAGCCGCGCGGGATTTCGCCCGTGTACTGCAGCAGCCCCTGCCGCTGCAGGTTGGCGAGCGTCACCATGCGAACCTGCGACGACAGGTCGACGAAATAGTTGTCGTCGGTGACCTTGTTCAGGTCGAGCACGCCGAGCAGGTTGGGGTTGAACTGCTGCTCGTGACGCATCGAGAAACCGGTGCGCGAGATGCCGAGCACCCGATCCTCCGGCATGTGCTCGAGGCGCACTTCCCCGTCGTAGCCGGCGCTCAGGTAGCGGAAGTCCGTCTTCAGCTGGAAGCCGCGCTTCGTCATGTAGGTCGGGCGCAGCGTGAGATCCATCTCCGGCATGATGTTCCAGTAGAACGGGATTCCCACTTCGAGGCCGCGACGCGTGTTATGCGAGTAGTACGGCGCCAGGAAGCCGCTCTTGCGCTGCCTCTCAAGCGGAAAGGATGCCGACGGCAGCGCGAGAATCGTCGTATCCAGCCACCGCAGCCGGCCGTTGCGCAGGGTGCCGACGCCGGCCTCGTAATCCAGGTCGAGCTCGGCCGCCTCGAACTTCCAGTCCTCGCGGCCCGCTTCGCAGGTGGTGAAGCTTCCGCGGATGAGACGCACGTGATTGCGGCCGATGACTTCCATGCGCTCGGCCGAGCCGCGCGCCGTCTGCTCGCGCCGCAGGAGGAACGACGGCTCTTCGAACACGCCGGTTTCGGTCGTGGTGTCGTAGCGCAGCCGCGAGCCGAAGAAGCGATCGCCCAGCCGCTCCAGACGCACGCCGCCATCGGCCTCGACGCGGCCGAACTCCTGGTTGTAGCGCAGGAACTCGGAATAGATCGTCAGGTCGTCGCGCTTCAGCTCGACCTGGCCGCGCGCAGTGACCTCCAGGTCGGGCACGCCCTCGATGCTCTGCGCTTCGATCGACGTCGGTCCCGGCATGCGGAGCGAAGGCGGTTTGGGCGGTTGTGGCGCAGGCGCGGTCTTCGCCGGCGGCGGTTTCACCGGCGGCAGCAGAATCTGCGCCCATGCGCTGGCCGGAACAATCGTCGACAGGAGAAACGCGGCGAACCGCAACGCGGCCGGCCCGCGCGCACGGTGCTGCTGCATGGAGCGGAAAGGAAAGCGAGTTTGACGGCTAAAATCGCACAATTCCGCTGAATGCGCAATCGTTTCCGCCGCCCGGCCGCGCGCCGCAAGCGGCTTCCGCTGAATTGATGGACGTACGCCGCGCGGCGCTCGAGCGCTGGCTCGCGACGCAACTCGCGGGCACCTCGTTCGAGCTTGCGCCAGCCTCGGAAGACGCGAGCTTCCGGCGCTATTTCCGCGCACGAACCGCGGAGGCCCGCAGCCTGATCGTCATGGACGCGCCGCCCGACACGGAGGAGTGCGCGCCGTTCGTGCGCGTCGCAGCGCTGCTGCGGGAAGCCGGGTTGAACGCACCTCAGGTGCTGGCGCAGGATCTGGCGCAGGGCTTTCTGCTGCTCACCGACCTCGGCACGCAGACGTTCCTCGACGTTCTCACCGAAGCGAACGCCGACGCGCTGATGCGCGATGCGATCGAGGCGCTGGTGCGCTGGCAACTCGCGTCGCGCCCCGGCACCCTGCCTCGCTACGAGGAAGCGTTGCTCGAGCGCGAGATGCGCCTCTTTCCGGATTGGTATGTGGCGCGCCACGTCGGAACGACGCTTTCGCCCGAGCGCCAGGACGATTTGCACCGGGCAGGCGCGCTGCTCGTGCGCTCGGCCCTCGCGCAGCCGTCGGTCTATGTGCACCGCGACTACATGCCGCGCAACCTGATGGTGAGCGAGCCGAACCCCGGCGTGCTCGACTTCCAGGACGCCGTCAGCGGGCCGATCACCTACGACGTGGTATCGCTCCTGCGCGATGCGTTCCTTTCGTGGGACGAAGAGCGCGTGCTCGACTGGAGCGTGCGCTACTGGGAACGCGCGAAACGCGCCGGACTTCCGGTCGATGCCGACTTCGGTGAATTCTGGCGCGCGCTCGAATGGATGGGCCTGCAGCGCCACCTGAAAGTGCTCGGGATCTTTGCGCGGCTTACCTATCGCGACGGCAAGCCGAAGTACGTCGCAGATACCCCGCGCTTCCTCGGCTATGCACAGGCGGTGGCAAAGCGATATTCGGCGCTGGCGCCGCTTGCGCGCCTGCTGGACGAGCTGCAGGCGCGCAAACCCCGCGAAGGCCGGGCGTGAAGGCGATGGTGCTTGCGGCGGGCCGCGGCGAGCGGCTGCGCCCGCTGACCGATTCCGTCCCGAAGCCGTTGCTCGAGGCCGGCGCAAAGCCGCTCCTCGCCTGGCACCTGGAGCACTTGGCGAGCGCCGGCGTGCGCGACGTGGTGATCAACGTCGCGCACCTGGGCAGCCAGATCGTCGAGCGGTTCGGCGACGGCGAGCGGCACGGCCTTCGCATCCGCTGGTCGCATGAACCCGAGCCGCTCGAAACGGCGGGAGGGCTCGCCTACGCCCGCGAGCTGCTGGGGGCCTCGCCCTTCGTTCTCGTGAACGCCGATATCTGGTGCGATTTCGACCTGGCACGCCTCACCGCGCATCGGCTCGGCGAGCGTCTGGCGCACCTGGTGCTGGTTGCCAATCCGGCGCACAACGCCAAGGGCGACTTTTCCTTGAACGGCGGCTGCGTCGGCAACGATACCGGGGCGCGCTACACTTACGCTGGAATCGCAGTGATCTCTCCGCTGCTTGTTGCAGACATCCCGGCCGGCACCAAGGCGCCGCTCGCACCGTTGTTGCGCGAGGCAGCGGCGCGCAATGCCGTGAGCGGCGAAGTGCACGGCGGGGAGTGGCACGACGCCGGCACGCCGGAGCGCCTCGCGACCCTGCGCGCCTTCCTGCAGCGAAGGAAAGCCGCCTCATGAACCGCTTCGAAGTTTCCCCCGCCACCTATGCCGGCCGCCGTGCGCGTCTTGCGCAGGCCATGCAATCCGGCGTCGCCGTGGTGCCGACGGCGCCGGAGCGAATTCGCAACCGCGACACGCATTACCCGTTTCGCTTCGACAGCCACTTCTGGTACCTGAGCGGATTCCCCGAGCCCGAAGCGGTGCTCGTGATCGTCGCCGGCGAAGCGCCCAGAAGCGTGCTCTTTTGCCGCGAGCGAAGCGAAGAGCGCGAAATCTGGGACGGCTTCCGCTACGGCCCGGAGCGGGCCCGCGAGCAGTTTGGCGTCGACGCCGCATTTCCGATTGCGGCGCTGGACGAGGAAATGCCGAAGCTGCTGGCAGACCAGGCGACGCTCCACTATCCGATCGGCGCCGATCCGGCATGGGATGCGCGCGCGGTGAAATGGCTCAACGCGGTGCGCGAGAAGGCGCGCGCCGGCATCGCCGCCCCGGAGCGCGTGCACGACGTGCGCGCGCTGATCGACGAAATGCGCCTGATCAAGGAGGAAGACGAGCTTGCCGTCATGCGCGCGGCAGCGGCGATCTCGAGTACGGCGCATCGCCGTGCGATGCAGAGCACCCGGCCGGGAAAGCGCGAGTACGAGATCGAGGCCGAGCTGCTGTATGAGTTCCGGCGCGGCGGCGCGCAGTTTCCCGCCTACTGGCCGATCGTCGCCGGCGGACCGAACGCCTGCGTGCTGCACTATGTGTTCAACGATGCCGAGTTGCGCGATGGCGAGCTGCTGCTGATCGATGCCGGGTGCGAGCTGCAGGGCTACGCCGCCGACATCACGCGCACGTTCCCGGTGAACGGGCGCTTCTCGCCGGCGCAGCGCGACGTCTATCAGCTGGTGCTCGCGGCGCAAGCATCCGCGATCGAGAAAGTGCGGGCCGGAAATGCGTGGAACGAGCCGCACGACGCGGCGGTGCGCGTGCTTGCGCAAGGGATGATCGACCTGCACCTGCTCGAGGGCCCGCTCGACACGGTGCTCGAAAAGGAGACGTACAAGCGCTTCTACATGCATCGCACCGGGCATTGGCTCGGCCTCGATGTGCATGACGCAGGCGACTACAAGCGCTCGGGCGCATGGAGAGCGCTTGCACCGGGAATGACGCTCACCGTAGAGCCGGGCCTCTACATCCGCGCTGCCGCGGACGTGCCTCCAGCGCTGCACAACATCGGCATCCGTATCGAGGATGACGTGCTCGTGACCGAAGCGAGCTGTGAAGTGCTGACAGCGGCAACGCCGAAGGCGGTCGACGAAATTGAAGTGCTGATGCGCAGTGCAGCCTGAAGTCGTCATTCTGGGTGCCGGTCCGGTCGGCTGCACGCTTGCATTGCTGCTGCAACGCTCCGGGCGCACGGTCGCGGTGTGCGGGTCGAGTGCGCGCAGCCCCGCCGATGCGCCGCCGCGCCCGATTGCGCTTTCGTACGCGAGCCGCCTGATCCTCGAGCGCGCCGATGCCTGGGCGGGCCTCGCGGTGACGCCGATCGAGACCGTGCACGTGTCACAGCGCGACGGTTTCGGAACCACTCGCCTGACGAGCGCCGATGCCGGCGTGCCGGCGCTCGGCTACGTGATCGACTATCGCTCTCTCGCCCGCTCGCTTGCCGACATCGTTCGCTCGCGGGAACTCTGGGCGCCGCACTCGGCCGGTCCGGAACTGGGCGAGAACGCAGCGCTCCTCGTGCATGCCGAGGGAAGCGGCAACTACGACACCGACAAGAGCTATGCGCAGACGGCGCTCATCGGCATCATCGAAGCCGAACCGGCGGCACAAAGCACCGCCTACGAGCGGTTCACGGCGCAAGGGCCGCTCGCGCTGCTGCCGCTCGGCGCCGCCTACGGGATGATCTGGGCCATGCCGCCGGGCAAGGCTGCGGCGCTCGCGGCGAGCGACGCCTCCTCCTTCCTCGAGGCGCTGCAATATGCCTTCGGCGAGCGCGCCGGGCATTTCCGCTCGGTCAGCGGGCGCTCGGCGGCGCCGCTTGCGTTGCGCGTGCGCGCTCGCAAGGCAAGCCTGCGCGAGGTTTATGTCGGCAACTCCGCCCAGACGCTGCATCCCGTGGCGGGCCAAGGGCTGAACCTCGGGCTGCGCGATGCGTGGGATCTGGCAAGCAGCGCGGCCGGTGCTGCCGACCCAGGCGCTTCTACGGTCCTCGAGCGCTACGTCGCGCTGCGGCGCCTCGATGCGACGGCGACGATCCGATTCACGGATCTGCTCGCCAGCGCATTCACCGGCACGAACCCGCTCACGCGGCTGCTGCGCGGTGCCGCACTCGGTGCACTCGATGCGTGCACGCCGGCCAGGCGCTTCTTTGCCCGGCGCATGATCTTCGGTGCTTCGGCGATCCCCTAGCACGCACGATCGGATGGATTTTTTCGCGGCGAAAGCGTATAAAATTCGCCTCCCTTCGATTTCCCGACCAATCTTTCGCCCTCGCGATGCGTCTCGGCGCGCACGAACTGCGCAATGAACTCTTCGTCGCTCCGATGGCGGGCGTCACGGATCGCGCCTATCGCATGCTGTGCCGCAGCTTCGGTGCCGGCGTGGCGGTCTCGGAAATGGTCTCCTCGCGCGCCGACCTGCGCCATACGCGCAAGTCGCAATTGCGCCGCGTGCACGCGGGCGAACCCGGCCCGGTCGTGGTGCAGATCGTCGGCTCCGATCCCGCCGCAATGGGCGAGGCTGCACGGAGCAATGCCGGCGAAGGCGCAGATGCAATCGACATCAACATGGGCTGCCCGGCAAAGAAAGTCTGCAATGTGGCCGCCGGCTCGGCGCTGCTCGCCGACGAGCCGCTAGTCGCGAAGGTGCTGGAGGCGGTCGTGGCAGCCGCCACCGTGCCGGTGACGCTCAAGATCCGCACCGGCCCAAATCCGCAAACCCGTAACGCCGTGCGAATCGCGCAGATGGCCGAAGCGGCCGGCATCGCGCTCGTCTCGATCCACGGCCGCACGCGCGCCTGCGGATTCGGCGGGACGGCGGAATACGACACCATCGCCGAGGTAAAAGCTGCCGTCGGCATCCCGGTCGTCGCCAACGGAGACATTCAGTCGCCGCAGGACGCAAGACGGGTGCTCGAGTACACGGGCGCTGATGCGGTCATGATCGGTCGCGCCGCGCACGGCAGGCCGTGGCTGTTCCGGGAGATTCGGCATCACCTGCGCACCGGCGAGTATTTGCCGCCGCCTACGCTGCAGGAAATCCGCGACGTGATGCTTGGCCACCTGGACGCGATCTACGAGCTGTACGGAAGCGAGCTGGGTGCGCGCATCGCGCGCAAGCACATCGGCTGGTACTCGCGCTCGCTGCCGGGCGGTGAAGTGCTGCGAGGCTCCGCCAACTGCGCGAGCGAGGCCGCTCGCCAGCGTGCGATCGTCGAGCGTTTTTTTGCCGAGCGGCTCGATCCGCTTGCCCCTCGCTGGAAGCGCGCGGCATGAGCCGACAGAACGAGCTTGCCGACACCGTGCGCCGCGCGCTCGAGCGCTACTTCCGCGACATGGACGGCGAGCAGCCCACCGGCATCTACCACATGGTGCTGAAAAACGTCGAAAAGCCGATGATCGAAACGGTGCTCGGGCAGGCGCAGGGCAACCAGACGCTCGCCGCCGCGATGCTCGGCATCGACCGCAACACGCTGCGAAAGAAAATGCAGCAGCTGCGCATCAAGTGATCCGCTGCGCGCTGCTCAGCGTCTCGGACAAGACCGGCGTGGCCGAGTTCGCGCGCGGCCTGGCCGGCCTCGGAGTACGGATCCTGTCGACCGGCGGCACCGCCAGCCTGCTCGGGCAGCACGGCATCCCGGTCACCGAAGTCGCGCGGCACACCGGTTTTCCGGAGATGCTCGACGGGCGCGTAAAGACCCTGCATCCGAAGATCCATGGCGGCATCCTCGCGCGGAGGGAACTTCCGGCGCACATGGAAGCGATCCGCAAGGCGGAAATCGACCCGATCGACCTCGTGGCGGTCAACCTGTACCCGTTCGAAGCCACGGTCGCCGATCCGCAATGCCGCCTCGACGATGCCGTGGAGAACATCGACATCGGTGGCCCGGCGATGCTGCGCTCGGCAGCCAAGAACCACGCTTCCGTATGCGTCGTGGTCGATCCTGCGGACTACGCAGCGGTGCTGGAAGAGCTTCGCGCTTCGGGCGGCATATCTGCGCAGCTGCGTTTCGCGCTGGCGGCGAAAGCATTCGCCCACACCGCACGCTACGACGGCGCGATTGCGAATTACCTGACCTCGCTCGATGCGCGCCAGCAGCGCGGCGAATACCCGCAGGTGCTCACGCTGCAGTTCGAGCGCGCGCAGCAGATGCGCTATGGCGAGAACCCGCATCAGTCCGCCGCGTTCTATCGCGACAGCGCGCCGGCCGCAGGCACCCTGGCCCACTGGCGCCAGGTGCAGGGGAAGGAGCTTTCGTACAACAACGTGGCCGACGCGGACGCCGCGTGGGAGTGCGTCAAGACGTTCGACGAGCCGGCGTGCGTGATCGTGAAGCACGCAAACCCGTGCGGCGTCGCCGTGGCACCGCACCTGCTCGAAGCCTATCGCAAGGCGCTGGCCACCGATCCGACTTCCGCATTCGGCGGAATCCTCGCGTTCAACCGCGCGCTCGATCGCGCCACCGCGGATGCGCTGGCAGCGCAGTTCGCCGAGGTGGTGATCGCACCCCGCGTCGAGGCGGACGCCAAGCAGTCTCTTGCCGCGCGGCCGAATGTGCGCGTGCTGGAAGTGCCGATCGCGCAGGGTGCGAACGCGAGCGATTTCAAGCGCGTCGGCGGCGGCCTGCTCGTGCAAAGCACCGACGCAAAGAAGCTGGATCGCTCCGAAGCTCGCGTGGTGACGAAGAAATCGCCGACCGAAGCACAGTGGAACGATCTGCTTTTTGCCTGGCGGGTGGCGAAGTTCGTCAAATCGAACGCGATCGTGTTCTGCCGCGATGGTGCCACGGTCGGGGTCGGCGCCGGCCAGATGAGCCGGGTCGACAGCGCGCGCATCGCCTCCATCAAGGCGCAGAACGCAGGGCTTTCGATCGCCGGCTCGGTGGTTGCGTCGGATGCCTTCTTCCCGTTCCGCGACGGCCTCGACGTCGTCGTCGAAGCAGGCGCCGTTGCGGTGATCCAGCCGGGCGGCAGCATGCGCGACGCAGAAGTGATCGCCGCCGCCGACGAGCGCGGCGTGGCGATGGCATTCACCGGCGTGCGGCACTTCCGGCATTGAAGCTGCTCGTCGTCGGCGGCGGAGGTCGCGAGCACGCGCTGGCGTGGAAGCTCGCCCAGAGCCCGCGCGTGCAAAAGGTGTTCGTCGCGCCCGGCAACGGCGGCACCGCGAGCGAGCCCGGAGTCGAGAACGTCGCGCTGAGCGCCATCCCGGAGCTGATCGCGTTCGCCAGGCGCGAGCGCGTGCAGCTGACGGTGGTCGGCCCGGAAACGCCGCTCGCGGCAGGGATCGTCGACGAATTCCGCGATGCAGGCCTGCGCATCTTCGGCCCCACGCGCGCGGCGGCGCAGTTGGAAGCCTCGAAGGAGTTCGCCAAGAGCTTCATGGCGCGCCATGGCATTCCCACCGCACGGCATGCGGCCTTCAGCAGCGCGGCTGAAGCCAAGGCCTACGTCGAAAAGGAAGGCGCACCGATCGTGATCAAGGCCGACGGCCTCGCCGCCGGCAAAGGCGTTGTCGTCGCCTCGACCGTCGCTCAAGCCCATGCGGCGATCGACGCGCTGCTCGTCGAGCGACGGGTCGGCGAGGCGGGTTGCCGGCTGGTCATCGAGGAATGCCTGCAAGGCGAGGAAGCGAGCTTCATCGTGATCGCCGACGGCGTGCGGGCGTTGCCGCTAGCGAGCAGCCAGGACCACAAGCGCCTGCAGGACGGCGACCTGGGGCCGAATACCGGCGGCATGGGCGCCTATTCGCCGGCGCCGGTCGTCTCCCCGCGCGTGCATGCGCGCGTCATGCAGCAAATCATCCAGCCGGCGATCGCCGGCGCGGCGAAGGACGGCATGCCGTTCGTCGGATTCCTGTACGCCGGGCTGATGATCGACGGCGCCGGACATCCGCGCACGCTCGAATTCAACTGCCGCCTGGGCGACCCGGAAACGCAGCCGATCCTGCTGCGGCTGAAGTCCGACCTGCTCGATCTCCTCGAGCACGCACTCGAAGGCACGCTCGACGCAGCCGCCGCCGAATGGGACCGGCGCCCGTCGCTCGGCGTCGTCGTCGCAGCGAGCGGATATCCGGATGCGCCGCGCAGCGGCGATCGCATCGAGGGGGTGCCCGCCGCGACCGAGGATTGCCGCGTGTTCCATGCCGGGACGCGGCTCGATGCGGGCCAGCTGGTCACCAGCGGCGGACGCGTGCTGTGCGTCACTTCGCTGGGCGACTCGCTGCGCATCGCGCGCAAGCGTGCGTACGAAGCGGTGCAAAAAATCCGGTTCGACGGCATGCACTATCGCAAGGACATCGCGCACCGGGCGCTGAAAAAGTGAATCCGGCGGCGGTACGCGACTACCTCACCGGCCTGCAGCAACGGATCGTTGCGAGGCTGGAAGCGCTGGACGGCACGAGCTTTCGCAGCGATGCGTGGACGCGCCCGGAAGGCGGGGGCGGCGTCACGCGCGTGATCGAGGAGGGAAATCTCTTCGAGCGCGGCGGCGTCAACTATTCGAGCGTGCGCGGCGCGAAGCTTCCGCCTTCGGCAAGCGCAACGCGGCCGCAGATCGCCGGGCGCGCGTTCGAGGCCGCCGGAGTCTCGCTGGTACTGCATCCGCGCAACCCATATTGCCCGACCGTGCACATGAACGTGCGCTTCTTCGCTGCGGGCGATGCCTGGTGGTTCGGCGGCGGCATGGACCTGACGCCGTATTACGGCTTCGCCGAAGACGCGCGCCACTTCCACGGCGCCTGCAAGCAGGCGCTCGCGCCGTTCGGCGCAGACCGCTATGCGCGCTACAAGAAGTGGTGCGACGAATACTTCTTCCTCAAGCACCGCGGCGAGGCGCGCGGAATCGGCGGCATCTTCTTCGATGACCTTGCGGAGCCGGACTTCGAGACGAGTTTTGCGCTGATGCGCGCGGTCGGCGAAGCATTTCTGGCTGCGTATGCGCCGATTCTCGAGCGGCGCCGCGCGACGGCGTACGGCGATCGCGAGCGCGCGTTCCAGGCCTATCGCCGCGGGCGCTACGTGGAATTCAACCTCGTGTACGACCGCGGGACGCTGTTCGGCCTGCAGTCCGCCGGACGGACCGAATCGATCCTGATGTCGCTTCCGCCCCTCGCAGCCTGGCGCTATGACTGGCAGCCGGAGCCCGGCTCGCCGGAGGAAACCCTTTACCGGGAGTACCTGCCGCCGCGCGACTGGGCATGAGCGTTGCAGGAGTCCTCCCCACGGTAGCGAGAAAAGACATCGTGGTAGTGGGCGCTTCGGCGGGCGGGCTGGAGGTTCAGGAGATTTCGGCCGCTCGCCGGTAGTGCTGCTGCGCCTGATCGCCCAAGCCGAGGCGCTCACCGAGCCGCGCCAGCTCCAGGTGCGCCGAGCGGCTCTCGCCGAACGAGACGCTCGCCTCGAGGAAGTTGCGCGCTTTCCCCCACAGGTCGGCCTGGATGCAGAGCCGCCCCAGCGTTGCGAGGAGCGGCGCGTCGCTCGATCGCTCGAGGAGCCAGCGTTCCGCACGTTCGATGCGGATGCGGGCTTCCGCCGTGCGCTCGGATTCGCGCATGCCGGGCGGCAATTCGCCGTACAGCGCGACCAGGGCAGGCGCCCATTCGGCGTCGAGCGCCCGCTCGAGGATCTCACGCGCAAGCACGTGCCGTCCCATGGCCGTTGCGTGCCGGGCTGCTGCCGCGGCAACCCGCGGCTGCAGCTGATCGCGCCCGGCAACGCTGCGCCAGCGCGCTTCGAAGAGCGACGGGTCGGCGGCGGCGCGCGCGAGCAGCTCGATCGTCGCGTGCACGCGAAACTCCTCGGCCACGCTCGGCGCGATCGCATCGCGCTTGGCGAGCATCGAGGAAAGCCGCAGCACCTCCTCCCAGTTCGCCATGCCGCGCTCGGCGCGCATCAGCATGCGAAGCGTCGCGATATGGCGCGGCCCGCCGTCGTGCACCGCGTTGAGCGATGCACGCGCAGTGGAGAAATCGCGCTCCTCGAGCGCGAGCTCGGCACGGGTGACGAGGAGCGCATTGCGCAGCGCCTCGCCGCCGGACGCCGAGGCGCGCTCGAACCAGCGCTCGCGCCGCTCGGCTTCCCGCAGTTCGTGCGCCGCGCGCGCGCCGATCAGCGCTGCCAGCCCCGGGGCATTGCCGCCGCGCCAGGCGTGCTCGGCTTCCTTCTCCGCACGCACGAAGCGACCCTCCAGGTAAGCCTGCAACGCGGCGGCGAGCGCGCCGTGCGCGCGCTCCCGGCGCTGGCGCTCGCGGTACGCACGCACTTCCGCGGGCAGGTCGAGCGCATGGTGGACGAGACGCGTCACCGCGTACAGAAGCGCGAACGCGAGCAGTAGCGCGATGATGCCGAGCAGCAGCGACACCTCGATCCGCCACGGCGGATAGACGAGCAGCGCATACCCTTCGTTGGTGCGGCCGAACACCGCAAGCGCGGCCGCTGCCGCGAACACCAGGATCAGCCAGAAGAGCGACTTCAAGGACCGCCCCGCTCGCGCCGCGACTTGAAGCCGCGCACCGCTTCCAGGCTTTCGGCGATCGAAGGAGGCTCGAAGCTGATCGAAGCGGTCGAGAGCTGGCGCAACTGCGCGAGCACGCCCTGCGCAGGCTTGCTGCGCGTATCGAAGTATTGCCGGATCCACGTCTGGGCGACGCGCAGGTCTTCGCGGTAACCTGCCTCGTCCCGCGTCAGCATCGCTACGCGGGCGTTCAGCAGCCGCAGCTTCAGGTTCTCGCGCACGAAATAGGCCTGCGTCGGCGGCAGCAGCGGCGGTTCCGGGCTTTCCACCTTGCGAACGACGATCAGCTGGCGCAGCTCCCGCCAGACTTCGCCGCCCAGCCGCGTGAAGAATCCATCGACTCGCGCGACGCCCTTGTCCGCCGTGCCCGGGGCGGCAGGCTCCTCGACGAGCTTCGGTGTGCGCTCATCGAAGGCGAGCGGAAGCGTATCGACTGCGGCAACCAGCGTATCGAGCTTCAGGCTGAGGCCCGAGAGGTCAAGCGCCGGGACGGCACGCAGCCGCTCGATGTCGCGCGCGAGCGCGCGGCGCACCGGGAGGAACTGCGGCCGGTCGGCACGCGCCAGTCGCCCTTCGGCGAGCTGCAGCGCAAGCAGCGCCGCACGCACGTTGCCCGAAAGCTGCAGTTGCTGCTGCGCGATCGCGAGCACTTGCTCAATCTCGGCGAGTTGCCACTCGTCGCGGCTTCGCGAAAGCTCCTGGTAGAGCGCTTCCAGCGCGAGCTGGTGGCTCTGCGATTCGGTGAGGCGCTGATCGAGCGCCGCCAGCTTGGTGCGCATCTCGCGTGCCACTTCCTGCGCCTCGCGCGCGGCGACGCGTGCGTTGCGGCTTTCGGCCTCGGCGTCGCGCAGCCGGCGCGCCACTTCCTCCTGCGTGGCGCTCACGCGCTGCCGCAGGTCGAGCCAGAACCCGGTCGCCAGTGCGGCGATGAGCACGATCCACAGCGCGGCGAGCAGGCGCCGGTTGCGGTCGCGGCGTGCCTGGGCCGGGTCGATCGTCGGTTCCATGCGGCGACTTTTACTTCGCGTCGCGAAAGTATGCAACCAGTCGCGCGACGAGTTCTTCGTCGCCCGGCCCGGCGACGACCACCTGGCGCGCGCCGAGCCGCGTCGCATGCTCGCCGATCCTGGGATGGGGAACGAAGAGTGCGCTTTCGCGCATCCATTGCGGCCGCAAGCGACCGAGCGCCTCGGCCACGCTCGACAGCCCTTCGCCCGAAGAGACCGTCACGGCATCCAGGGGCAGCGCGGCCCAGGCGGGTGGCACCAATGGAATTTCCGCGCGGCGGCGGCGATAGCATTCGGCGTATTCGAGCGTCGCACCGCGTTCCGCCAGCACCGTGGCGAGCAGTTCGCGGCCTCCCGTGCCGCGAAAGACGACCACCCGCTTGCCGCGCATGCCGGCAAGCGCAGGCAGGGCGAGCAGGCCTTCGCTATCGGCCCGGCCCTGAGAGGCAAGCACCGGATCGAACCCTCGTTCGGCGAGCGAGCGCCGCGTGCCGGGGCCAATCGCCGCAACCGCAAGCCCAACCGGCCACGCAATCGCAAGGTCCTTCAGGCGCGCGAGGCCCCGCTCGACTGCGGTGGGGCTGACAAAGATTGCGAGGTCGAACCCTTGCAGGCGCCCGGCGATCCGATCGAACGGGCCGAAATCGTCCGGATCGCCGATCTCGATCGCTGCCCAGGCGATCGGCTCGCCGCCGGCCTCGCGGATTCGGGCTTCGAGCGTTGCGGCGCGATCCCTCGGCCGCGTGACCAGCACGCGCTTGCCGGCCAGCCCCCCGCTCATCGGGAAAGCGTGGCGAGGATCTCGTCAGCGCCCTGCCGGCGCAACTCATCCGCCACGCGCCGCCCCAGGTCCTCCGGATCGGCAAAGGCACCGCTCGCCTGGGCGCGCACGATGCGCCGGCCATCGGCGGAGGCGACCAGCGCGCGCAAGCGAAGCGTTTCGCCCGCTCGCTCGGCATGGGCGCCCAGCGGGATCGTGCAATCGCCTCCGAGCGCCCGATTGACCGCGCGCTCGGCGCGCACGCAGGCGCTCGCCGTGGCATCGGCGAGCGGAGCGAGGATCGAAACCACCTCGCTCGCCGACGCCAGGCATTCGATGCCGAGCGCCGCCTGGCCGGCGGCAGGCAGCGACTCCTCCAGCGTAAGGGTGCTGCGCATGCGATCGGCGAGGCCGAGCCGCCGCAATCCGGCCGCGGCAAGCACGATTGCCGCGTAGTCGCCGCGGTCGAGTTTCGCAAGGCGCGTATCGAGGTTGCCACGCAGCGGACGCACTTCGAGTTGCGGGAAGCGCTCGAGAATCTGCGCCTGCCGGCGCAGGCTCGACGTGCCGACCACTGAGCCGGGCGGAAGCTCCGACGGATGCGCCCAGCGCGCCGACACGAACGCATCGCGCGGGTCCTCGCGCTCGGTGATCGCGGCCAGCGCGAAGCCCGCCGGCATGTCGGCCGGCATGTCCTTCATCGAATGCACGGCAAGCTCGGCGCGGCCTTCCGCAAGCGCTCGTTCCAGCTCCTGGATGAAGAGGCCCTTGCCGCCGGCACGCGCAAGCGTTGCCTCCTGCAGCTCGTCGCCGCGCGTCGATAGCGGCAGCAACTCGATCGAGGCGCCCGGATGCCGGGCGAGCAGGCGAGCTTTCACATGCTCGGCCTGCCAGAGCGCAAGGCGGCTGCGTCGAGTGGCGATCCGAAGCTTCATTGGCTGCGCTCCGTGAGCAAGTCTTTCAGCGCCGGCCATTGCCGGCGGCTGACCGGCAGGCGCGCGGCGATGCCCTCGAGCACCACGTTCCAGCGCGGTTCTTCCTCGGTGCCACCGTTTCGCTCGAAGCCGCGGATCGCGGCGCGGGCGACCAGGCAATTGCGATGGATGCGCACGAACCGCTCGGCGAACTCGCGCTCGAGCGCCACCAGCGGCTCTTCGAGCAAGTGCTCGCCGCCACGCGTACCGAGCGTCACGTACTTCAGCTCGGCCTTGAGATACAGCACTTCGCTCACCGGCACCAGCGTGATGCGGTTGCGCTCGCCGACCGAGAAGAACTCCCGGCCGCGCGA
>DASUMM010000062.1:0-8454 GCA_036277655.1 Burkholderiales bacterium
TGGTGCAGGAGCGGATCGTTCCTTTTCCATTGGTGCGCGAGGATCGCACCGGAGGCGGCGAGGAACAGCACCCAGAACGCCACGCGGGCGAGGTTCTTCAAGATGCCTTCCCGAATGCGGCCGTGCGCCACGCGTTGATCCGCTCGAGGACGTCGGGCCATGCGTCACCGGCGTGCTTTGCCCAGTCGCGGCCTGCGCTGCAGTTCGTAAACCAGCTGTTGAAGCTGCGGCCGCTCAGCACGCAGAGCGTCTCGGTCGCGCCTACCGCAAGCTCCAGGTCGCCCGCTCGGCTGCGCTCGTTGATGAACTCGACGAGCGCGATCGCGGCTGCGCGGGTCGCATGCTTCCTCAGCGCCCGGATCGCCTGACGCTGGAGCGCCGGCACCGGAATTGCGAGCGCCGTACGCCAGCCTGCCTCGGCGGCGACCGGCCGCAGAAAGAAAAGAGCATCCGCAACGACGGCAACCGCCCCGATGGTGACGACAGCGAGCGCTACAGCGATGGCCCGTTTCGCTTTCATGCCCTCCCCGTTTCGATGATACGCGCGGCGAAGGTCGCGGCGCGGCCTATAATCGTCCGCAGTCCCCGTGCCCTCTTTCACCCGCCTGCTGCTCGTCCTGCTGCTCTGTGCGCCCGCATGGGCGGCAGCGCAGGCGTCTCCGTCCAAGCCGGGCCGCATCATGAAAGCCTCGGGCGCGAGAATCGACTGAGCATGAAGCCGGAAATCCTCCCCGCCCAGCAGGCCCTGCCGGACAGCCGCGGCATCAACCTGTATCAGGCAGACCCCTCGTTCGCTGCGTTGCTTGCGCTCTACCTCGAGCCGAAGCTGCATCGGCATCTGTCGCCGCACCTGGAGCGCATGGGTGCGCTCGCGGGAGACGAACTGGATTCGCTCGCCGCCGCGGCGGACCGCAATGCGCCGGTGCTGCACCATCGCACGCGCGCCGGGGAGGAAAAGCAATGGATCGAGCGGCATCCTGCCTACCGGCGGTTGGAGCAGGTGGCGTTCGGCGATTACGGCCTCGCTGCGATGTCGCACCGCGCGGGAGTGCTCGGCTGGCCCGAGCCGCTTCCTCCGGCGGCCAAGTACGCGCTGAGCTACGTCTATGTGCAGGCGGAGTTCGGTCTCTGCTGCCCGCTTTCGATGACCGATTCGCTGACGCGGACGCTGCGCAAATACGGCGAACCGGCGCTCGTCGCCCGCTACCTGCCGGGTCTCACCGCGCAGGACCTGGACGCACTCGTCCAGGGCTCGATGTTCATGACCGAGCAGGCGGCGGGATCGGATGTCGGCGGCGTGGTGACCCGCGCCGTGAAAGACGGTGACGACTGGCGCCTGTACGGTGAAAAATGGTTCTGCTCCAACGCCGACGCAGGGCTCGCGATGGTGCTCGCGCGGCCCGATGGCGCGCCTTCCGGAACGAAGGGGCTCGCGCTTTTCCTGCTGCCGCGCACGTTGCCGGATGGAACGGCCAACTCCTACCGGATCGTGCGCCTGAAGGAGAAGCTCGGCACGCGCGACATGCCGAGCGGCGAGATCCTGCTCGAAGGCGCGCGCGCGTACCTCGTCGGCGATGCCGCGCGCGGCTTCCTGCAGATGACCGACATGATCAACATGTCGCGCTTGAGTAACGGCATGCGCGCAGCCGGCATGATGCGTCGCGCGCTGACGGAATCGCTGTTCCTCGCGCGTCGCCGTGTCGCGTTCGGCAAGCTCCTGATCGAGCTGCCGCTGATGCGCCGGCAGCTGCTGAAGATCATGCTGCTAGCGGAGGCCGCGCGCTCGGTGATGCTCTACGCCGCGGCGGAACTCAAGCGCGCCGATGCGGGGGATGAATCCGCGCGTCGCCGAATCCGCATCCTTACACCGCTCCTTAAGTTTCGTGCCTGCCGCGACGCACGGCGCGCGACCGGCGACGCCATGGAAGTGCGCGGCGGCTGCGGATACATCGAGGAATGGTCCGATGCGCGCCTGGTGCGCGACGCGCACCTCGGCTCGATCTGGGAAGGCACGTCGAACGTCGTCGCGCTCGACGTGATGCGCGCCATCCGGCGCGAGGAGGCGCTCGGCGCGCTGCAGCCGGCGCTCGAAGCGATGCTGCCTGATGGCAGGCTCGGCGAATCGCTGCGCGCTGCCGTGGCTCGCGCTGCCGCATTCGCCGCCGAAACGGCGGGTGCGCGCGACGACGTGCATGCACGCCAGGCGGCGACCGGCCTCTATTACGCGACTGCGGCGGCGGTACTCGCAGGCGAAGGAGCGCGCCTTGCGGTCTCCGCGGGCGATGCAAGACGCCGCCTTCTTGCCGCCCTCGTCCTCGAGCATCGCCTGCAGCCGCGCGACCCGTTGCGTCCTGCCCCGCTGGAGGATCGCTGGGCCGAGCTGCTGCTCGCCGAAACCCCGGTTCCCGCCGCGCTGGCGGAACAACTTCTCGCTTCCTGAATGGGCCCCCTTTCTCATATCCGCGTGCTGGACCTTTCGCGCGTGCTCGCCGGCCCGTGGGCGGCACAGAATCTCGGCGACCTCGGTGCCGAGGTCATCAAGGTGGAAAAGCCTGGCGCCGGCGACGATACCCGCGGCTGGGGTCCGCCATTCCTGAAAGACGGCGACGGCAAGGACCTGAAGGACGCGGCCTACTACGGCTCGGTCAACCGCAACAAGAAGTCGATCACGCTCGACATCGCGAAGCCGCAAGGCCAGGCGATCGTGCGCGAGCTGGCGGCGAAGTCCGCCGTGCTGATCGAGAACTACAAGGTCGGGACGCTCGCGCGCTACGGCCTTGGCTACGACGACCTGAAGGAAGCAAACCCCGGCCTCGTCTATTGCTCGGTCACCGGATTCGGGCAGGACGGGCCGTATGCGCCGCGCCCGGGATACGACTTCATCTTCCAGGGCATGGGCGGTCTGATGTCGATCACCGGCGAGCGCGACGGCCAGCCTGGCGCCGGGCCGCAGAAAGTCGGCATCGCCATCACCGACGTGCTGACCGGCATGTACGCAAGCGTCGCCATCCTCGCTGCGCTCACGCATCGCGAGCGCACGGGCAAGGGCCAGCACATCGACTGCGCCCTGCTCGACACGATCGTCGCGTTCAACGCCAACCAGATCGTCAGCTACTTCTGCTCCGGCCGCATCCCGATCCGCTACGGCAACGCGCACGCGCAGGTCGTGCCGTACGAAGTGTTCCCGACCTCCGACGGCCACATCATCCTTGCGGTCGGCAACGATGGCCAGTTCAAGCGCTTCTGCGAGATCGCCGGCTGTCCGCAGCTGGCGGAAGAACCGCGCTTCGCCACCAACACGCAGCGCATCATCCATCGCGGCGAGCTGATTCCGCTCATCACCGAGATCATGCGCACGCGCTCCAAGCACGAATGGATCGAGATGCTGGAGAAGGCGACCGTGCCGTGCGGTCCGATCAACAACATGAAGGAAGTGTTCGAGGATCCGCAGGTGCAGCACCGCGGCCTGCGCGTCGACATCCCGCATCCGCTGGGCGGCAAAGCGCCCGTGGTCGCGAGCCCGATGCGGCTCTCGGAGACGCCGGTCGAATACCGCATCGCGCCGCCCTTGCTCGGTCAGCACAACGACGAAATCTACCGGGGGCTGCTCGGCAAGACCGAAGCCGAGCTTTCGAAGCTCAAGTCGGCCGGGATCGTCTGAATTGCGGGTCCTGCTGGTCGATTCGATCGATCCTGCCGGCGAGCGATTGCTCCGCGAAGGCGGTGCCAGCGTAACGACGGCTCCGGAAGGAAGCGCCGACACGATCCGGCGCCTTGCGCGCGACGCCGACGCGCTCATCATCCGCAGCCGCTTGCCGGATGACATCTTCGACGCCGCGCCCGGAGTGCGCGCCGTCACCATCCATGGCACCGGCACCGACCTGGTGCCGCTCGAATCGGCTGCTGCGCACGGGGTCGCGGTCGCCAATCTTCCGGGCGGCAATGCGCAATCGGTCGCCGAGTACTGCGCAATGGCGATGCTGATGCTCGCGCGCAACGTCGTCGCCATCACGACGGCGATGCACGCGAAGCCGTGGGACGAAGCGCGGCGGCTTGGCGCCGAATCGAGGGAACTCGCAACGCTCACCGCGGGAATCGTCGGCGTCGGCGAGATCGGTCGACGCCTCGCTCGCATCCTGCGCGACGGCTTCCAGATGCGCGTGCTCGGAAACCAGCGCCGCCTCGACCGGCTGCCGCCGCAAGCCGAGCCGGCAGCGCTCGACGAACTGGTCGCGCAATCGGACTTCCTTGTCGTCGCCTGCCCGCTGACGAGCGAGACGCGGCACCTCTTCAATCGTGCGCGGCTGGCGAAGATGAAGCCGAGCGCCTGGCTGGTGAACGTCGGCCGCGGGCCGGTCGTCGAGGAAGCTGCGCTGATCGACGCGCTGCGCGAGCGCCGCATCGCCGGTGCGATGCTCGACGTCTACGAGCACTACCGCATCGATCAAAACCATCCTCTGCTCGCGCTTGACAATGCAGTGCTCACGCCGCATCTTGCCGGCATGACGCGGGATTCCCGCGGACGCGTGAGCGTGCTGGCGGCCGAGGACACGCTGCGCATGCTGGCGGGCGATGCGCCGCGCCATCTCGTCAACCCCGAAGTCTGGAACCGTTTCCTTGAGCGCCGATCTGCGAATCGTTGACATCCGGGCGTATCCGACGTCGTTTCCGGTCGCGCCGGAGAATCGCGTTTCGCTCGGCATCGGCACTGCGATCAAGCGGGATGCGGTCGTGGTCAAGGTGACGACCGCCGGCGGCCTCGTTGGGTGGGGCGAATCGCATCACGGTCGCGCGCACACCGCGATCGCGAAACTGATCGAGACCACGCTCCGGCAGCTGGTCCTCGGCATGAATGCAGCGGACGTGGTCGGCGTCTGGTCGAGAATCTACAAGATGCAGCTCGGCAGCCATGGCATGGGCGCCGGCACTTGCCTCGCGATGAGCGGCATCGACCTCGCGCTGTGGGACATCCGCGGGCAGGCGGCCGGGATGCCGCTCTATGCGCTGCTGGGCGGCGCGCGCAAGCCGGTGTTGGCCTACGCAGGCGGCGTCTCGCTCGGCTACCAGGAGCCATCGAAGCTCCTCGAGGAAGCGCAGAAGAGCGTCTCGGCCGGCTACAAGGCGGTGAAACTGCGGGTCGGCGATTCGCCGGCGCGAGACCTGGAACGCATCCGCGCCGTGCGTAAGGCGTTCGGCGATGACCTGGTCATCCTCACCGATGCCAATACCGGGTACACCGTCGCCGATGCGCGCGCTGCCATGCCCGGAATGGACGAGCTGCGGGTCGGCTGGCTGGAGGAGCCCTTCCCTGCGCACGACTATCGCAGCTATCGGATCGCCGCGAGCTTCGGCCGCACCCCGCTCGCCGCGGGCGAAAACCATTTCACGCGCTTCGAATTCAATCGCGTGCTCGAAGATGGCACGATCTCGATCCTGCAGCCGGATCTTTCGAAGACCGGCGGCATCACCGAGGCGCTGCGAATCGCGGCTATGGCCTCGGCCTACAAGCTGCCAATCCATCCGCACAGCTCGATGACGGGCCTGAACCACGCGGCATCGATCCATTTCCTCGCGGCGATCGAGAACGGCGGCTACTTCGAAGGCGACGTGTCGAGATCGAACAGGTTCCGCGACGAGCTGGTGTCGAAGCCCTACGAGGTCGATCGCAATGGCAACGTCTGGCCGCTCGAAAAGCCCGGCCTCGGGCTCGAGGTGAACGAGGAATTCCTGCAGCGACACCCTGCCATCGAAGGACCGGGATACATCTGACCATGAACGAGCAACCCGAAACCGAGTCCTACGGCGCGATCCGCGAAGCGGTGCGCGCACTGTGCAGCGAGTACGACTCGGCGTACTGGCAGAAGATCGACGAGGCGCGCGCGTATCCGGAAGCGTTCGTCGATGCGCTTACGAAGGCCGGCTGGATGTCGGCGCTGATCCCGGAAGAGTTCGGCGGCTCCGGCCTCTCGCTCACCGAAGCGTCGGTGATCATGGAAGAGATCACCAAGAGCGGCGGCAACGCCGGCTGCTGCCACGGCCAGATGTACAACATGAACACGCTGCTGCGCCACGGCTCGCCCGAGCAGAAGAAGAAGTACCTGCCGAAGATCGCCGCGGGCGAGCTGCGGCTGCAGTCGATGGGCGTCACCGAGCCGACCGCCGGCACCGACACGACGAAGATCAAGACCGTCGCGGTGAAGAAAGGCGATCGCTACGTCGTCAACGGCCAGAAGGTGTGGACCTCCCGCCTGCAGCACTCGGAGCTGATGATCCTGCTTGCGCGCACCACGCCGCTCGATCAAGTCAAGAAGAAATCCGAAGGCATGTCGATTTTTCTCGTCGACAAGCGGAGCGTGCCGGAAAAGCAGATGACGCTGCGACCGATCCGCAACATGGTGAACCACGAGACCAACGAAGTCTTTCTCGACAACCTCGAGATCCCGGCGGAGAACCTGATCGGAAACGAAGGCAGCGGCTTCAAGTACATCCTCGACGGCCTGAACGCCGAGCGGATCCTGATCGCCGCTGAATGCATCGGCGATGGCTACTGGTTCATCGACAAGGGCGTGAAATATGCGAAGGAGCGCGTCGTGTTCGGCCGCCCGATCGGCCAGAACCAGGGCATCCAGTTCCCGATCGCCGAGTGCTACATGGAGATCGAGGCGGCGAACCTGATGCGCTACAAGGCCACCGCGCTCTACGACGCGCACAAGCCGTGCGGCGCGGAAGCGAACATGGCGAAGCATCTTGCTGCGAAGGCCTCGTGGGAAGCGGCGAACATGTGCATTCAGACCTACGGCGGCTTCGGCTTCGCCGCCGAGTACGATGTGGAGCGCAAGTTCCGCGAGAATCGGCTCTACCTCGTCGCGCCGATCTCGACCAACCTGATCCTTTCCTACGTCGCCGAGCATGTACTCGGCCTGCCGCGGTCGTTCTAGATGAGCGCGAACCTCAAGTCCCTCTCCTGCCTGGAAGGCGTTCGCGTGCTCGACCTTTCGCAGTTCGAGGCCGGGCCGTCGTGCACCGAGGCGCTCGCGTGGCTCGGCGCCGAGGTCGTCAAGGTCGAGAACCCGAAGGGTGGCGACCCCGGCCGCGGCATCCTTACCGACGACGAGCGCGATTCGTTCTACTTCCTCACGTTCAACGCCAACAAGAAGTCGATCGGCGTCGACCTGAAGTCCGCGGCCGGAAAGCAGCTCGTGCTCGACCTTGCTCGCAAAGCCGATGTGTTTGTGGAGAATTTCGCGCCCGGGGCGGTCGAGCGGCTGGGCCTCGGCTACGAGGTCGTCTCGACGTTGAATCCCGGCATCGTCTACGCGCAGGTGAAGGGCTTTGGCGAAGGAAGCCCGTACGAGAAGAACCTCGCGTTCGACATGATCGCGCAGGCGACCGGCGGCATCATGAGCATCAGCGGCTACCCCGACTCACCGCCGGTGAAGCCCGGCCCGACGCTCGGCGACACCGGCACCGGCATGCTGCTCGCGATTTCGATCCTCGGCGCACTCTACGAGAAGAAAAGCACCGGCAAGGGCCAGCGCATCCAGGTCGCGATGCAGGACGCGATGCTGCATTACATCCGGCTCGCATTCGCCACCCAGGCGAGACGCGGCGGGCCCCTGGGCCGCGTCGGCGACCAGTCGATCTCGGGCGGCAATCCGCCATGCGGCATCTACCCCTGCAAGGGCGGCGGGCCGAACGATTACGTCTATGTGTACACGAGCCGCGCGAATCCGGAGCACTGGAAGCGGCTGCTGCAGGTCCTCGGGCGCGAGGACCTGGTCGGCGATCCGCGCTTCGAGACTTCGCAGGCGCGCAACGACCGGCCGAAGGAGGTCGACGCGCTGGTCTCCGAATGGACGTGCAGGCACGACAAGCATGAAGCCATGCGCATCCTCGGCGCGGCTGGCATTCCGGCCGGTGCGGTGCTCGACACCAAGGAGCTGGCGGAGGACCGCACGTTCCATGAACGCGGCGTGATGCAGGTGATGGACCACCCGCACCGCCAGAACTACGCAATGCCAGCGTGGCCGGTGCGCCACGACGGCGCGCCACCCGCCGTACAGGCGGCGCCGCTGCTTGCCGAGCACACTGCGCAAGTGCTCTCGAGCTGGCTCGACTTGAAAGAGCGCGACATCGAAGCGCTCGTGCGCGACAACGTGATCCTGCGAGGAGACAAGCATGGCTGAACTGACCGGCTCCGAAATCCTGGCCAAGGCGCTGAAGAAGGAAGGCACCGAGAACCTGTTTTTCCTGATGGGCGGCCCGATGCTGCTCGCCGAATCGTCCTGCATCAACGAAGGTATCCGACCGATCGACGTCCGCCACGAACAGTCGGCAGCGCTGATGGGCCAAGCGTACAGCCGGCTGCTGCAGAAACCGAGCGTGTGCATGGCGGCGAGCGGCCCCGGGGTGATCAACCTCACCACGGGCATTGCCAATGCGCTGGTCGACTGC
>DASUMM010000063.1:0-15081 GCA_036277655.1 Burkholderiales bacterium
GGTTTTCCGGGGGTTCTATGTCGCAGCGCGTCAACCGTCGCAGGTTCCACAAATCCGTCTTGAGTCTGGGCGCCGCTGCTGCGCTCGCGCCGTTCGGCATCGTCCGCGCGCAGGCGCAGAAGCTGAAAGTCGGCGTGCTGCTGCCGCGCTCGGGTGTGCAAGGCCTGATCGGACAGTCCTGCCAGCGCGGCGCCGACCTCGCTCCCGGCGTGCTGAAAGAACTGCTCGGCGTCGAGGTCGAGCTGATCAATGCCGACACCGAGAGCAACGTCGACACCGCGCGCACCCGCGCCGAGCGCCTGATCCAGGAAGGCGCACATGTGCTCGTCGGGCCGTTCGATTCCGGTGCCGCCGGCGCGATCGCGCAGGTGTGCGAGCAGCGTGGCGTGCCGTTCGTGATCAACATCGCAGCCGCGCCGCAGATCACCGAGCAAGGCTACAAGTTCACGTTCCGCAACTTTCCGACCAGCGTCGATCTCGTGCGCAACGGCCTTGCGCTCACGCGGGACCTCTTCCAGGCGACCGGCACGGCCCCGCGCACCGCCGTGTTCATGCACGTGAACGACACGTTCGGCCAGGCCAACGCCAAGGCGATCGGCGCCATCCTGCCGACGCTCAACTACCTGCCATTCAAGATCGTCGACACGATCTCGTACGACCCGGCGGCGAAGGACCTGACGGTCGAAGTGTCGAAGGCGAAGGCGTCGAACGCCGATTTCCTGCTGCTCGTCTGCCGCCTGAACGACGCCATCATCCTGCGGCGCGAGATGGTGAAGCAGCGCTGGAACCCGATGGGCATCATCGGCCCCGGAAACCCCGGCATGTACCAGGCGCAGTTCTACCAGGCGCTCGGAAAGCTCTCGGAGTACTGCATTTCCAACGTGCCGTGGTACGACCCGAAAGCGCCGCTCACCGGGATGGTCGACGCCGCGTTTCGCAAGCTCAATCCCAAGGAGCAGCTGATGTTCTTCGCGCTCGACGTCGGGTACACGTTCGAGGCGATCATGGTGGCGGCGGATGCGTTCCGGCGCGCGCGATCCACCGACGCGAAAACGCTTGCGGCAGCGATCCGCCAGACCGACATCCAGAAACGCATGATGCTCGGGGGCCCGATCAAGTTCAACGCCAAGGGCCAGGTGGAAGGAAACCTTTCGGCGTGCATCCAGAACCTGAACATGAAGCCGACGGTCGTGCTGCCGGCAGCGTCGGCGGAAGGAAAGCCGGTCTTCCCGGTGCCCGAGTACAGGAAAGCCTGACGGGAGCGGACCTTTTCAAAGAGGAGGAGTGATGAAGCGCAGACAATTTACCGGCGCGCTCGCTGCAGCCGGCGCCTCTGCAGCGCTGGCGCCGTTCGGCATCGTTCGCGCACAGGCGCAGAAGCTGAAGGTCGGCGTGCTGCTGCCGCGCTCGGGCGTGCAGGCGCTGATCGGCCAGTCGTGCCAGAAGGGCGCCGATCTCGCGCCGGCAGTGATCAAGCAGGTGCTCGGCGTCGACGTCGAGATCCTCTCCGCCGACACCGAGTCGAACGCGGACACCGCGCGCACGCGGGCCGAGCGGCTGATCCAGGAAGGCGCCCATGCGCTGGTCGGCGCGTTCGATTCCGGGCACAGCGCCGCGATCGCGCAGGTCGCCGAACAGCGCGGCATCCCGCACATCATCAACATCGCCGCCGCGCCGCAGATCACCGAGCAGGGCTACAAATTCGTGTTCCGCAACTTCCCGACCGCGATCGACCTCACCCGCAATGGTCTGGCGCTGATGGGCGAGATCTTCCGCACCACGAACACCGTGCCGCGCAGCGCCGTGTTCATGCACGTGAACGACACGTTCGGCCAGTCGATGGCCAAAGGCATCGGCGCCACGCTGCCGCGGCTGGATTTCCTGCCGTTCAAGGTGCTCGACACGATCGCCTACGACCCGGCGGCCAAGGACCTGACGGTCGAAGTCTCCAAGGCGAGAGCGACCAACGCCGATTTCCTGATGCTCGTCTGCCGTCTGAACGACGCCATCATCCTGCGCCGCGAGATGGCGAAGCAGCGCTGGAACCCGATGGGCATCATCAGCCCCGGTTCACCCGGCCTCTACGAGGAGCAGTACACCAAGGCGCTCGGGCCGCTCGCCGAATATGCGATCTGCAACACGGTGTGGTTCAACCCCAAGTCGGAGATGACGAAGATCGTCGGCAATGCGTTCCGCAAGCAGAACCCGAAGGACATGCTCGACTTCCACGGCACCAACGTCGGCTACACGTTCGACGCGATCATGATCGCGGCCGATGCGTTCCGGCGCGCGAAGAGCACGGATGCGAAAACGCTCGCAGAGGCGATCCGCCAGACCGCGATCCCGGTCGCCAACCGCATGTCGCTCGGCGGCCCGATCAAGTTCAACCCGAAGGGCCAGGTGGAGGGCAACCTGTCGGCGGCGATCCAGAACCTGAAGGGAAAGCCCACCGTCACGCTGCCCACGGAGTTCGCCGAAGCGAAGGTGGTCTTCCCGCAGCCTTCGTACAAGAGAGCCTGAGGGGACGGATCGCGTAAGCTAGCGAAGGGCCGGCGCCGCCGGCCCTTTTCACATATGCCGATCGATCTCGTCGCCAATGTGGTCATCGCCGGAGTGCTGACCGGCCTCGTCTACGGTCTGATGGCGCTTGGCCTGTCGGTGATCTTCGGCGTCGTGCGCGTGGTGAATTTCGCGCACGGCGAGATGATGACGATCGCGATGTACGCAACCGTGGTGCTGTTCGCCGCGTTCAAGCTCGACCCGTTCCTCGCCGTGCTGCCGGTGGCGGCCGCGTTCTTCCTTTTCGGCTACCTGCTGCAGGCGGGCATCATCAACCCGTTCATCACGCGGCCGGAGCATTCGCAGTTCATGCTGGTGCTGGCGATCGCCATCATCATGGTGAACGCGCTGCTGATTGCGTTCGGGCCGGATGCGCGCAACGTGCAGGTGGATTACCAGCTCGATTCGTTCCAGCTGGGCCTGCTCCTGGTCGACAAGGCGAGGCTGTATGCGGCGTTCACTGCGCTGGCGGTCAGCGCCGGCCTGTTTGCGTTCTTCCGCTACGCGCGAACGGGCAAGGCGATCCGCGCGTGCGCCGACAATTACCTCGGCGCAAAGGTCGTCGGCCTGAACGTCAAGCACCTGTACGCGCTCACCTTCGGCCTCGGCTCGGCGTGCGTCGCGGTCGCCGGCTGCATGATGATCCTGCTCGTCGACGTGACGCCGGTGCTCGGGCCCGCCTATACCCTGCTCGCATTCGTCATCGTGATCGTAGGCGGGCTCGGCTCGATGGGCGGCGCGCTTGCCGGCGGCGTGCTGATCGGCATGTCGGAGGCGCTCGCGGGGCTCTTCATCACGCCCTCGGCGAAGAGCATGTTCAGCTTCGCGCTGCTGATCCTGGTGCTCCTTTTCCGGCCGCAAGGCCTCTTCGGGCGCAACACGTGAACCGGCGCGCCGCCATCCTGCTCGGGGCTCTTGCGCTCGCGCTGCTCGCGCTGCCGCACTTCGCCGGCGCGTATGCGCTTTCGCTCGCGACGCTGATCCTGTATCTCGCCTACACCGGCCAGGCGTGGAACGTGATGATGGGGTTCGCCGGGCAGCTTTCGCTCGGGCATTCGCTCTATGTCGGCGTCGGCGCGTACGCCGCTGCCGGCCTCTTCTTTCATTACGGCATCGGCGCCTGGGCCGGGGTCGTGCTGGCGATCGTGCTGTGCGTGCTGCTCGGCATGGTGATCGGATTCCTCGCCTTTCGCTTCGGCATCTCCGGGGTGTACTTCGCGCTGCTCACGATCGCCTTTGCCGAATTCACGCGCATCGGGTTCGATCACATCCAGTGGCTTGGCGGCCCCGGCGGGCTCTTCCTCAAGGTGGAGCAGCGGGTGGGCTGGGACGTGCTCAACCTGCGCGGCACGCCGGTGATGTTCTATTACGTGATGCTCGCGCTCGCCGGCGGCGCATTCGGGCTGTGCGCGTGGCTGCTGCGCTCCCGCGCCGGCTTCTATTGGCAGGCGATCCGCGAGAACGAGGAAGCCGCTCAGGCCCTCGGCATCAACACGTTCCGCTGGAAGATGCTCGCCGTCGCCGTCAGCTCGGCGATGACCGCGGTCGCCGGGGTGTTCTTCGCCTTCTATTACAACAACTTGTTCCCGGAGCAGATCTTCAACATCAGCCGCTCGATCGAGATCATCCTCGGGCCGATCATCGGCGGCATCGGCACGCTGTTCGGCCCGATCCTCGGCGCGGTCGTGCTCACGCTGCTCGCCGACGGCATCACCGAGTTCCTCGCCGCATTCGGCTGGGAGTTCCCCGGCGTGAAGCAGGTGTTCTACGGCATCGTGCTGCTCGCCGTCGTGATGTTCCTGCCGCACGGCATCTGGCCGACGCTCGCGCGCAAGCTGGGACTCGGCAAATGAGTGCGCGCCTCGAAGTGCTCGGCCTGTCGAAGTCGTTCCGCGGCCTGCGCGCGCTTTCCGACGTGTCGTTCAACGTCCCCGCGGGCAGCATCACTGCGCTGATCGGGCCGAACGGCGCCGGCAAGACGACCTGCTTCAATATCGTCGCGGGGGTCTATCCGCCCGATGCCGGCACGGTCACCTTCCAGCAGCATCCCATCCAGGGCTTGCGCCCGGATCAGGTCTGCGCGATCGGGATCGGCCGCACGTTCCAGATCGTGAAGCCGTTCGTGGGGTTGAGCGTGCTGGAGAACGTCGTGGTTGGCGCCCTTGCCAGAGGCCCCAAGGTCTCGGCGGCGAAAAAGCGCGCCGCCGAGATCGTGGAAAAGCTCGGCCTCTCAGGCAGGGCCGATCAACTCGCTTCGACCCTTACCCTCCCCGATCGGAAGCGCCTCGAAGTCGCGCGCGCGCTCGCCACGCAGCCGAAGCTGCTGCTGCTCGATGAAGTGATGGCAGGCTTGCGTCCTACCGAGTGTGACCAGATGGTCGCGGTGTTTCGAGAGATCAATCGCACCGATGGCCTGACAATCCTGCTGATCGAGCACGTGATGCGCGCGGTGATGGCGCTTGCACAGCATGTCGTGGTGCTGAACCACGGCGAAGTCATCTCGCAGGGCGCTCCGGAAAAGGTCGTCCGCGATCGCGCGGTGCTCGAGTGCTACCTCGGTGAGGAGGCCGAGGTCTGATGCTGTCGGTGCAGAAGCTCGATCTCTTCTACGGCGATGCGCAGGCGCTCGATTCGGTGTCGCTCGAAGTGCCGCGCGGCGAGATCGTGGCGATCGTCGGCGCCAACGGCGCCGGCAAGTCGTCGCTGATCCGCGCCATCGCCGGCATCGAGCCGCCGCGGGCAGGCCGCATCCGTTTCAAGGACTTCGAGATCGCCGGCCGCGAGTCGCACGAGATCTGCAACCTCGGCATCGGCCAGGTCGCCGAAGGGCGGCAGGTGTTTCCCTCGCTCACGGTGGATGAAAACCTGGCGATGGGCGCCATGATCCCTCGCGCCAGAGCCGGCGCCCAAAGGACGCTGGCGCAGGTGTACGAGATGTTTCCCCGCCTCGCGGAGCGCCGGCGCCAGGTCGCCGGCACGATGTCCGGCGGCGAGCAGCAGATGCTCGCGATCGGGCGCTGCCTGATGGGAAATCCCGAGCTGATCATGTTCGACGAGCCCTCGCTGGGACTCGCGCCGTCGGTGGTGCAGGAAGTGCTGCACACGATCCGCGCGCTGCATGAGAAGGGCATCACGATCCTCCTCGTGGAGCAGAATGTTGCGGTGTCCTTGAAGCTGTCGCAGCACGCCTACGTGCTCGAGAATGGCCGCGTCGTGATGAGCGGCGCCGGCGCAGACCTTCTGAAGGATGATCGGGTGCGCCAGGCGTACCTCGGCCTGTAAAACCCCCGGCGTGAACGCTCCGGCGCTGCGAAGCTACGAAGACCTGCCCGGGCCGCGCGGCCTGCCGCTCCTCGGTAACGCGCTGCAGCTGAAGGGCGCGCGGATGCATCTGCAGATGGAGCAGTGGTGCCGCGAGTTCGGCCCGTACTATCGCCTGAAGGTCGGCCCGCGGCGTTTGCTCGTGGTCGGCGAGCACCAGGCGGTCGCCACCATGCTGCGCGATCGGCCGGAAGGTTTCAGCCGCGGCTCGCGTCTCGAAGCGATCGGGCAGGAGATGGGCCTCAAGCCCGGCCTGTTCGGCGTCAACGGCGACATGTGGCGCCGCCAGCGCCGGATGGTGATGGCGGCGTTCGATCCCGCACACGTCAGGCACTACTTTCCCGCGCTTCGGACCGTGGGCGCGCGGCTCGTCGGACGCTGGCGGCGCGCCGCGAGCGAAGGCCGCGCAATCAACCTGCAGGCCGACCTGATGCGCTACACCGTCGACACGATCGCCGGCCTTGCGTTCGGCGCCGAGGTCAACACCCTCGAGTCCGACGAAGACGTCATCCAGAAACACCTCGACAAGATTTTCCCCGCGCTCGCTCGGCGCTTGAGCGCCCCGCTGCCCATGTGGCGCTGGTTTCCTTCCGAAGAAGACCGGGAGCTGAAGCGCAGCATGCTCGCGGTGAACGAGGCAGTGGATGCCTTCATTGCGCAAGCGCGCGCGAGGCTGAAGCAGGATTCGCAGCGCGCACAGCACCCGCAGAATCTGCTCGAAGCGATGATCGTCGCCGCCGATGCACCCGATAGCGGCATCGACGACGCGCAGGTCGCCGGCAACGTGCTCACCATGCTGCTCGCCGGCGAAGACACGACCGCGAACACCATCGCCTGGATGATCTGGCTGCTGTGGCGCCATCCGGAGGCGCTTTCGCGCGCGGCGGAGGAAGTGCGCCGCGTGCTGGTCGATCCGGCGAACCCGACGCACGAGCAGCTGAATCGGCTCGAGTACGTGGAAGCGTGCGCCCACGAAACGATGCGGCTGAAGCCCGTGGCGCCGCTTCTGGTGCTGCAACCGCTGCACGAAACGACGATCGGCCCGGTGCGCGTGCCACCGAACGTCGCCGTGTTCTGCCTGATGCGGCGCGACAGCGTGAGCGACGACTACCTGCCGGAAGCTGCGAAGTTCCGCCCCGAGCGATGGCTCACGGGCGTGGGTCCGGGCCAGTCCGCCGGTGCGGCGAAGCGCGTCTCGATGCCCTTCGGCGCCGGCCCGCGGATCTGCCCCGGGCGCTACCTCGCGCTGCTGGAGATGAAGATGGCGATGGCGATGCTGCTGAGTCATTTCGAGATCGCCGGCGTCGACACCCCTGATGGAAGCGAAGCGCGCGAGCGCCTTTCGTTCACGATGACGCCGGTCGACCTGCGCCTGCGATTGAAAGGGCTGTAAGTCCCACGGGAGAACGCGCTGCGTTTCTTGGAAACGAAGATTCCACCACCGCTGGTTGCCTTCATCATCGGCTTAGGAATGTGGTATCTCGCCGATTTCGCGCCCGTGTTTCTGCCGACAGGAGTGCGTCTGTCGCTCGCTCTGCTCATTGCGGCCCTCGGCGCTGGAATTAGCATCGCCGGGATGGTTTCGTTTCGCAAAGCCAGAACCACAGTCAATCCGCTGAAACCGCAAGCCGCCACCTCCCTCGTGACTACCGGCATCTATGCCGTCACTCGGAACCCCATGTATCTCGGCATGGTGTTGGTGCTGATTGGCTGGGCAGGCTTTCTTGCCTCGCCCATTTCGGTGATGGGTCCTGTCTTGTTCTGGCTGTACATCGACCGCTTTCAAATTCAGCCCGAGGAGCGAGCCATGTCGGCGTTGTTTGGCAGCAGTTTTGCCGAGTACAGCGCACGGGTTCGCAGATGGATTTGACGTAGGCCCCCGCTCGCCTGAAGACTACAGAGTCAGCCGAGGCGAAACCGTGCTCCAGAGGCCTCGAGGGTTCCATCGGCGCCCAGGCATCCGGCGGCCTTAGCCGCCACGGCGATGGCCGCGCGGTCGGCGCATTCGAGGATTACTCCCGCCAAGATCTCTTCGTCGCCGGACGACGGCAGGAAGTCAATCGTTCCCGCATCCAACAAAATTCTGCGCTTGCCGTTGCCCATCTCGTGCACCGACCGCTCCAGGATCGAGGCCCAGCGCGCAGCAATCCGCTCCGGGTCGGGCGCCTCGATTTCGACGCCCGCGATGGACCGCACGCGACCGGTGCGAACGAAGCGCTGCCAACGCGGGCCGGCGGGTGCATAGGCGCCCATCAGATCCGCGCCGCCAACCGTGGAATTGAACTCGAGCATCGCGGCGCCGGTGTCCTTCGGATGCAGTTGCACGCCGAAATACGCATCGTGCCGGATCACGTTCGCAACGCGCACGCCGAGCGATTCGGCGCGGCGCCCCCAGCGCTCGGGATCATCGCAATCGAGAATCACCATGTAGCCGTGCTTGCCGCCGTGCCGCTCGAGAAAGCGGCCGGCCGCGGTGCCGGGACGAGTCGGCGACACGATCTCGAGGAACGTCGTGCCGACCGGGAACAGCACGTTCACGAGCCCGTACTTGGCGACGTTCGGATCGCGATGGCACACTTCCAGCCCGAACAGCGCGCCGAGGCTCGCGGCCTCGCGCTCGAGGTCCGCTGCAACCAGACATACCTGCCGCAGCCGCAGAAAGCTCAATCGCTCGAGCGCAGCAGCGCGCCGCCGTCGACCGGCAGCGCAACGCCGGTGATGAACTTCGCTTCGTCGGAGGCGAGGAAAAGCGCCGCGTAGGCGACGTCCCACGCCGTGCCCATCTTGCGGTTGAGCGGCACCTTGGCATTGCGCATGGCGACCACTTCGGCACGCGGCTTGCCCCACTCACGCGCGCGCGTGTCGACTGCCATCGGCGTGTCCATCAGGCCGGGCAGAATCACGTTGGCGCGAATGCCGAACTCGGCGTTCTGCCGCGCGATCTGCTCGGTGAACGCGATCATGCCGGCCTTGGAGGTCTTGTAGGCGACGGTCACGTAGGTCGCGGAAAGCGCGGCGACCGAGGAAACGGCGAGGATCACGCCGGATTTCTGCGCACGCATCACCGGCAGCGCATGCTTCACCGCCATCACGTAGCCGCGCAGGTTGATCGCGTTCACGTTGTCGAACGCCGATTCGGTGATCTCGAGCGGGTTCTTGTCGCCGCCGCCGAGCGAGACGCCGACGTTGTAATGCAAGAGGTCGATCTGGCCAAAAGCGCTGGCCGCCTCGTCGACCATCGCCTTCATGTCGGATTCGCGCGTGACGTCCGCCTGAAACGCTCGCACGCTGCCGCCTTCCTTGCCGATGAGTTCCGCGGTTTCCCGCGCCGCGCGCAGGTCCCGATCCACGGCGAGGACCTCGGCGCCCTCGCGCGCCATCAATATTGCCGTTGCGCGCCCGTTGCCCATGCCCTCCCCCGGGCTCTGGCCGGCGCCGACGATAACGACCTTCTTTCCCTTCATCCGCATGGAAACCTCCGGCATCTGGAAGCGCCGAAGGTTACACGCGACCGGGCGGACCGGTCAGATCAGTTCAGCAGGACTCTCCAGTGGAAGTGGTGCATCGGCCCGGGAACGAACCCGACGTTGACTTTCTTCGTGTACGCGTTGCCGTCGAATTCCGCCGTCACCTGGTACTGGCCGCGCGGCAGTTGCGCGAAGAAGAACGGCCCTTCGGAGATGCCGCTCCAGACCAGCCGTCCATCGAGGCCGTGAATGGCGACCGCGACGTCGGCGAGGTAGCCGCCGGTGGCGTGGGCGAAAGCCAGATGCAGGTTGTAATCCGCATAGGACTGCATCATCAGGTCCCGCTCCTCGGCGGCAATCGCGCCGGAGATGGTGTGGATCTCTTCGACCGGCTGGGCCTCTCCCGTGAGGAGCGCCAGCACTTCGATGGCTCTGCGTGGTGTCATTTGCCAAGCATGGTAGGCAAGCCCGGCCGCCCGGGATGTCGGACGCGGGGTTTTGCACCGTCGTCCTCCGTCCTACAGACGGTCGCGAAATGGCACAATCGGCGCATAGGGAGGACCTTCTCATGCGTCTCGCACCCGCGCTTTCCGTCGCACTGGCCTTCGCGGTGTCTGCAACCCATGCGCAGGGAAATATGAACGATCTTTCCGCCGTTGAGATCGCGGCGCAGATTCGAGCCGGAAAGCTCAAGAGCGAGGAGGTCGTTAAAGCGCTCGCGGACGTCGCAGAGAAAAGGAAAGACCTGAACGCTTTCATCACGCTCGATCGCGAAGGCGCGCTGAAGGCGGCGCGCGATGCCGATGCGCTCGCAGCGAAGAAGAAGTTCAAGGGGCCGCTGCACGGCGTGCCGCTGGTCATCAAGGACAACATTCACGTCGCCGGGATGCCGAACACCGCCGGCACGCCCGCGCTGAAGGACTTTCGCCCGAAAGCAAACGCACCGGTCGCCGACCGGCTGATGCGCGCCGGCGCCATCGTGCTCGGCAAGACGAACATGCACGAGCTTGCGTTCGGCATCACGACGAACAACGCGGCGTTCGGGCCGGCGCGCAATCCATACGATCCCAAGCGCATCGCCGGCGGATCCTCCGGCGGCAGCGGCGTCGCGATCGCAGCGCGCATGGCGCCGGCGGGCCTGGGCTCCGACACCGGCGGCTCGGTGCGCATCCCGGCGGCGCTGAATGGCATCGCCGGCCTGCGCCCGACGCTCGGCCGCTATCCGCAGGAAGGCATCACGCCGATTGCGCATACGCGCGACACCGCCGGCCCGATGGCGCGCACCGTCGCAGACCTGGTGCTCCTCGACGCCGTGGTGACCGGCGCGAAAGACAAGGTCGCGCCCGCAAACCTGAAGGGAATGCGCATCGGCGTGGAGAAGCGCTACTTTTTCGCCGGGCTCGATGCCGAGACCGAAAAGCTCACGCTCGCCGCGCTCGAGAAAATCAAGGCGGCCGGCGCGGAGATCGTCGAAGTCGAGATGAAGGAACTCGGCGCGCTGAACGACAAGGTAAGTTTCCCGATCGCTCTTTACGAGGCGAACGTGGATCTCGCGAAGTACCTGAAGAAGTTCGGCATCCCGCTCGACGTCAAAGGCGTCGCCGCGCAGATCAAGAGCCCGGACGTGAAGGGGGTGTTCGACGGCATGGTGGTGCCCGGGGCGCCGAAGGCGATGCCGCCCGAGGCGTACAAGGCGGCGCTCGCGACGCGGCCAAGGCTGCAGAAGCTCTATGCCGATACGTTCGTCAGAAACCGCATCGTGGCGCTCGCCTTCCCGACTACGCCGTTGCCGGCGGCACCGATCGGCGACGACCAGACGACGAAGCTGAACGGCAAGGACGTGCCGACGTTTCCGACCTTCATCCGCAACACCGATCCCGGCAGCAACGCCGGAATCCCCGGGCTTTCAGTGCCGATCGGACGCACGCAGGGCGGCCTGCCGCTCGGCCTCGAACTGGACGGGCCCGCCGGATCGGACCGCAGGCTGCTCTCGATCGGGCTCACGCTCGAAAAAGTGTTCGGCCGGCTGCCGGCGCCATAAGGGAGAGGGAACAATGTCGATGATCTGGTTCACCGGGAACTACGAGGATCTGTCGAGCGACAAGGGCTACCAGTTCCGCTTTCGCTGCGGCAAATGCGCAAACGGCTATCTCTCCTCGTTCAAGGTCTCGTCGCTCGGGCTTGCCTCGTCTGCGCTGCGCGCCGCCGGAAACATGTTCGGCGGCATCCTCGGCGGCGCGGCGAACAGCGCCTACGAGATGCAGCGCGCGATCGGCGGTCCGGCGCACGACGCGGCGCTCAAGGAAGCGGCCAACGAGATCGCGAAGCAGTTCAAGCAGTGCACGCGTTGCGGCAAATGGGTGTGCGAGCCGATCTGCTGGAACAAGAAGGCCGGGCTCTGTGAAGCGTGCGCACCAAACGTGGAGGAGGAAAGGGCGGCAGCGCATGCGCAGCAGGAAGCGCACGGGACGCCGGCACAGGCCGGCGTCGCATGTGGGTCGTGCGGTGCGAGAGTCGCCGGCGGCAAATTCTGCCCGGAATGCGGCAAGCCGCTCTCGCTCAAGAAACGCTGCGGCAAGTGCGGCGCCGAGGCCGACGGCGCGCCGAAGTTCTGCCCGGAGTGCGGGCAGAAATACGACTAATTACTGCGGCTTGATCCCCGCCTTGCGGATCACTTCGCCCCAGCGCGGAGTGTCGCGGCGGATCACTTCGGCGAATTCCTCCGGCGTCGTCCCCGTCGCGAGCAACCCGAATTTCAGCATCTGCTCGCGGCCTTCCGGCGTCTGGATGATGCGGTTGATCTCGATGCTCATCCGCTCGAGGATCGGCCGCGGCGTGGCAACCGGCGCCATGATCCCGTTCCATCCCGCGATGTCGAGCGGATAGCCGAGCTCGGCGAACGTCGGCAGGTCGGGCATCAGCGGCCAGCGCTTCGGCCCGGTCACTGCGAGCGCGATCAGCCTGCCCGATGCGACGAACGGTCCGACCGAGCCGAGATCCTGGATCGCCATCTGCGTATGGCCCGCCATCGTGTCCTGCACCGCGGGGCCTGCGCCCTTGTACGGCACGTGCGTCATGTCGATGCCGGCCGCACCTTTCAGCATCTCGCCGTAGATGTGCGAGGTGGACCCGGCGCCGAACGAAGCGAAGCTCACCTTGCCGCGATTGGCTTTCGCGTACTCGAGGAATTCCTTCAGCGTCTTCACGTTGAGCGAAGAGGGCACCACCATCGCGAGCACCGAGAGCCCCAGTTGCGTCACCGGCGCCAGGTCGCGCAGCCCGTCGTACGGCAGCTTTTCGTGCACGTGCGGATTGATGCTGATGTTGGAGACGTTCGCGTAGACGAACGTGTAGCCGTCGGCGGGCGAATTCTTCGCCGCCTCGATGCCGACGATGCCCTGCGCGCCGGACTTGTTCTCGACCAGCACCGGCTGCCCGAGCACCGGCTGCAGCTTGTCGGCGAGCCAGCGCGACACGAGGTCGGTCTGCCCACCCGGCGGATACGGCGCGATCAGCTTCACCGGTTTTGCTGGCCACGCCTGGCCGAACGCGAGCGCAGGCGCAAGCGCGAGCGCCGCAAGAATCGATCGAATCATCTTCCCTCCTCCCTGAAAAAAGGCCGGTCTCCGGCAATCGTAAGGCGATCCATCACCCGCCGGTAGCCTGCGTAGTCGTTGACTGCGATGTGCTGCGTCGAGCGGTTGTCCCACAGCGCGAGCGATCCCTTGCGCCAGCGGAAGCGGATCTGGAACTCCGGCCGCTGGCTGTGGCGGTTGAGGAATTCGAGCAGCGGCGCCGATTCTTCCTCCGTCATGTCCTGGAACCGGATCGCGTACACCCAGTTGACGAACAGGATCTTGCGCCCGGTTTCCGGATGCGTGCGCACGCAAGGGTGCGGCTGCTCCTTCAGCGCGGCCTCGCTCACCTCGATGCGCATGCTTTTCAGGTCGTCGTCGGCGTACGCGCCCTGCGGACCGTACGAGCGCTTCGCGCTGTGCATCACCGTCAGGCGCTCCAGCATGCGCTGCATTCCGGGCGAGAGCGCATCGAAAGCGAGCATCTGGTTCGTCCAGAGCGTGTCGCCGCCAACCGGCGGCGATTCGCGCGCATAGAGGCAGGTGCCGAGCACCGGCTCGGGCGAGAACGTCATGTCGCTGTGCCAGCGCCCGCCGAAGTTGAGCTTCTTCTTCTCCTCGGCCTCGCGCACGATGCGCATCATCTCGGGATGGCCCTCGAGCGGCTTGATGAATGGCGTCTGCGCGAGCGGCCCGAAGTGCCGCGCGAATGCCTTCTGCTGGTCGGGGGTCAATTCCTGGTCGCGCAGGAAGATGACGCAATGCTCGGCGAGCGCGCGCCGCAGCGCAGCCACGGTCTCGGGATCGAGCGGCCGCGAAGCGTCGAGGCCGGAAATTTCGGCGCCGCCGGCGCCGCAGACGAGTTCGATGCGAAGGCTCACGGCGGCGATGCTCCCGCTACTTGAGCTTGTGCTCGACGATCTTCGGCGACACTTCGTTCAGCGTGTACGGGTGTCCCCTCGGGCATTTCACTTTCGGATTCGTCGGCGCGAACATGCCGGCGGGATTGTCCTTCCACAGCCAGACATGCAGGTCGTAGTGATGCAGGCCCTGCGGCATCAGCGGGTGGTGCCCTTCCATCGGCCCGTCGAACGGCTTGCCGAAAAGTTGCGGCCGCTCCTTCAGTTCCGGCGATAGCGGCACGAACCACTCCGCCGCGACGAGCTGCAGCTTGTTGCCCGCCGGCTCGTAGACCAGCACCTGCGGCTTCATCGGATCGAGCGGCTTGCCGACCAGCGCGACGTTGAAAAAGTGCACGCCCATGCCGCCTTTCGGATACGGAACCTGGCCGGGCGCTCCAGCCTTGGGATACGTGACGCAGCCCAGCGTCGAAAAGTATCCGTCATGGATCGCAGCAACCGGGTCCTTGTACTTGTCGAGCGCTTCGCGCGCCTTTTGCAGCTCGGACGTCAGGTTCTTCGGGGTTTGCGCCGCAGCAAACGTGGCGCAAAGCGCAAGTGCAAGCGCAAGCAAGAGCGATTGAGGGCGCATGGTGCCTCCTCCTCGAAATGGGTCGGCCGATTCTAGGAGGCGGCAAACGGATGTCAATGCCGGGAACAACGGCGCGGCGCGCGCGTCTATCCGGATGCGCGACCGCCAACCTAGGAGGAATACCCGATGAGCTGGAACATCACCGCGAATATGATCGAGTTCTGCAGCTGCAAGGCGATGTGCCCGTGCTGGCTCGGGCCGGAGACACGTCCGGATGAGGGCTGGTGCGCAGGCGCGATCGTCTACGACATCCAGCAGGGCTCGATCGACGGCGTCGACGTCGGCGGCTGCAAGGCGGTCCTCGCGGCCGAGTGGCCGGGCAACTTCTTCGGCGGCCAAGGCAAGGCACGGCTCTACATCGACGCCAAGGCGAGCGACGCGCAGCGGCGCGGCCTCGAGGAAGTGTTCCGCGGCAAGAAAGGCGGGCTGTTCGAGGGACTGATGGGCGCGGTCATCTCGCAATGGCTGCCGACCAAGACGGCGCCGATCGACCTCCAGCGCGGCAACGGCGTATCCATCTCCGTTGGCGAGTTCGGCAAGGCCACGATTACGCCGTACAAGGACGCCAAGGTGCAGGGCACCGCGGCGCAAGGCGCGTTCCAGAGCTCGAGCATGGAGCTCGGCAGCAGCAAGGGCACGCGCTGGTCCGATCCCGATTTCCGCAACTG
>DASUMM010000064.1:0-9072 GCA_036277655.1 Burkholderiales bacterium
AGAGCGTCGCAATCACCGGCAACGCCTACGAACGGCTCGCCGCCACGGCGCGTCATCACATCAAGTCGATGATCGGCATCAGCGCCGACGTTATCGTCAAGAAACCCGGCGAAATTCCGCGCTCGCAGGGAAAGGCCGTGCGCGTGCGCGACCTGCGGCCGAAGCAACCGTAAACGGAGGGAACGATGGAATTCCAGCGTCTGGTCAGCCGCAAGCTCTACGAGGAGCACATTCACGTCATCGGCCTGCTCGAGCGGTTCGGACTGGCTCTGACCAATCTGCGCGCCGATGCGCCGGTGGCGAGCGAGCCGCCCTGGAGCGTGCTGCTCTCGCAGATGGGGGGAGCGCTCGAGCACGAGATCACGCGTCACTTCCAGCTGGAGGAGGAAAAGCTGTTCCCGATTCTCGAGCAACGCGGCGAAGGCGATCTCGCCGATCTGCTGCTGGAAGAGCATCAGGCGATCCGGGCGGTCGCCGGACCGCTGCTCGAGCGGATCCGGCGCGCGCGGCTCGGCAATCTGGACGCCGCCGGTTGGCGTATCCTGAAGAGCCACGGGCTGGAGCTGGTCGAGCGCCTGAGCTCGCATGCGCAGAAGGAGCAAGGCGCGCTGGTCCCGCTCGTCGACGAGATGCTCGACGCCACCACCGACGAGGCGATATGGAACGAGTACGTCAGCTGAAGGTACGGCGCCTCGCGCGCGGCGACGTGGACGCGGTCGTCGCGCTGGATGCCCGGTTCGCCGGCCGCACGCGCCGCGCCTATTTCGAGCGACGTTTGGCGGCCGCGCTGCGCCAGCCGGACTTGCACCTGCAGTTCGCTGCCGAAGCCGATGGCGCGTTCTGCGGCCACGCGCTCGGGCGCGTGCTCGAGGGCGAGTTCGGCGTAGCGCGGCCTGCGCTGCGGCTCGAGGTCATCAGCGTGGCGCCGGACGGCCAGCGTCGCGGTGCCGGGCGCGCGTTGCACGCCGCGCTCGAAGCGGAGGCCGCGAAGCGCTCGATCGGCGAGATGCACACCATCTCGGTCTGGCGCGATCACGCGATGCTCGGCTTTCTCGACCGGCTCGGCTATGCGCTCGCCGCGGAGCGCGTGATCGAGTGCGCGATGCGCGCGAGCCCGTTCGGCGCGCGCGAGCGGCCGGTCGACCAAGCCGAGCCGCGCGGAGACCCGAACGACTGGAGCGCACCAGCGAACGACTATGAGCGGCTCGCTCGCGACGACGCCGAGGTGAGCCTGCTCACCGCGAAGGACGTCGACGACCTGGTGCGCATCGATCGCCACATCACCGGGCGCGAGCGGCGCGCCTACATTCAGCATGCGCTCGACGAAGCGCTGCGGGAATCGGGCGTGCGCATTTCCCTCGCCGCGCGCCACGACGGGGTGATGGCCGGCTACCTCATGGCGCGCGCCGACCTCGGGGACTTCGGCCGCACGGAGCCGGTCGCGGTGATCGACACGATCGGCGTCGCCCCGGAGTACGCGCACCGCGGCATCGGTCATGCGCTGCTGTCGCAGCTTTTCCTCAACCTCGGAGCGCTCGACATCGAGCGGGTCGAGACGATCGTCTCCTCGGGAGCGACCGAGCTGCTCGGGTTCTTCCATGCCGCGGGATTCGCGCCCAGCGAGCGCCTCGCGTTCGTCAAGCGGCTGCCAGGCGCCTCGAGTACCGCTGCATGATTTGAGACAGATCAAGTCTTCCCCCCGGGAACCGGCACAAGATCGCCGGAACCGTTCCTAGGAGGGAGCCATGCGCAAACGATGGGTCGCATTCGCCGCCGCCGCTGTCGCAGCATTCGCGTTCGAAGCCAGTGCCCAGCAACCGATAAAGATCGCCTTTCTCAGCTCGCTCTCCGGCCCGTTCACGCCGTGGGGCATCAACGTGCGCGACGGCATGAAGCTCGCGATCGCCGAGGTGAATGCCGCCGGCGGCGTTGGCGGGCGCCCGATCGAGCTGGTGGAGCGCGACGATCGCAACAACGCCAATGAAGGCGTCACTTCGTTCAAGTACCTGATCGAGCGCGAGGGCATCGTCGCCGCGGGCGGCGTGATCTCGAGCGACGTGGGGCTCGCCGTTGCGCGCGAAGCCGAAGCGCAGAAGGTGCCGCTCTTCCTCACCATGTCCGGCTCGCACATGATCCTGACGAAGGAAAGCCGCTACACGTTCCGCACGTGCCTGCCGGCAGCGCCGATGAGCATGGATTACATCGCCGGCCTCATCAAGGAAAGGAAATACACGCGCGTCGGCGTGATCGTCGCTGACTACGCCTGGGGCCACGCGGTGCGCCAGTCGGTCGAGAAGTACATCAAGCCGCTGGCGAACGTGAAGCTGCAGATCGAAGTGGCGCCGGTGCCGGAGCGCGATTTCACGACGTACCTGCGCAAGCTCCAGGCTCTCGATCCGGAGCTGCTGATTGCCACCGGCCATCCGCCGGGGACCGCGACGATCACGCGCCAGGCGATCGAGCTCGGCCTCAAAGGGCAGATCGTCGGCCCGTGGAATCCGGCCGAGACGAGCGCCGAACGGATCGGCGAGCTGATGTACGGGCGCTTCGTCGACTACTCGTGCGCCGATTACGAAAACCCCGCCTACCAGGCGCTCGCGGCCAGGTTCCATACGGCGAACAAGCGGCTGCTCGACAACAACGGTCTCTCGGGCTACGCGATCGTCAAGATGGTGGCCGAGTCGATCGCCAAGTCGAAGTCGACCGATCCGAAGGTGCTCGCGCAGACGATCCGCACCAGCCGCTTCGCGATCGACGGCTACGCGTGGCCGCTCTCGTACACCGAATGGGGCGAAATGAAGGAAGCCGCGCCGATCCTCTATACCTACGAGAAGGGTCCCGCCGGGAAGATCAACCCCACCGCGACCTGGCACCCGAAAGTGGTCTTCCGCTCGAAGACCGGGCAGCCGTATGTCCCCGGCGAATGAGCCGCTCCTCGAAGCGCAGGCGCTAAGCAAGCATTTCGGCGGAACGACGGCGCTGAAGGAGGTGTCCTTCAGCGCCAGGGCGGGAGAAATCCTCGGGCTGATCGGCCCGAACGGCGCCGGCAAGACGACGCTGCTCAACCTGCTTTGCGGCGTGACGCGCCCTTCGAGCGGCAGGGTGCTGTTCGCCGGGCGCGACATCGCGGGCTGGCGCACGCACGCCATCGCCCGCATGGGGATCGCGCGCACGCTGCAGACGCCACGCTCGTTCCCGAGCATGACGGTGCTCGAAAACGTCGCGGTCGGCGCGCTGTTCGGACGCACCGACCCGCGCCCCGAGGCGGCGCTCGAATCGCTCGCGCTCGTCGGGCTCGCCGCGCGGCGCGACTCGCCGATGGCGAGTCTCAACCTGCAGGAACGCAAGATGGTCGAGCTCGCGCGCGCGCTCGCGATGGCGCCGCGCGTCGTGCTGATCGACGAGGCGATGAGCGGGCTCAACCCCTCCGAGATCGAGGAATCGATGGCGCTCATCCGCCGCGTGCGCGACCGTACCGGCGTGACGATCCTCTGGGTCGAGCATGTGGTGAAGGCCATCATGCAGGTCGTCGAGCGCATCCTGGTGCTGAATTTCGGCCAGGTGATCGCCATCGGCAGCCCGGCGGAGATCGCGCGCAACGCGAGCGTCGTCGAAGCCTACCTCGGCACGAGCGCCTGATGCTCGTGCGGGTCGAAGGGCTGCATGCCGGCTACGGACTCGCCGCGGTGCTGCACGACGTCAGCATCGAGGCGCATGCGGGGGAAGCGATCGCCGTGATCGGCCCGAACGGCGCCGGCAAGACCACGCTGCTGAAGACGATCATGGGGATGCTGAGCGCAACCCGCGGCAGCGTGCAGTACGACGGTCGCTCGCTCGAAGGAATGCGTCCCTACCAGGTCGCGCGGCTCGGCCTCGTCTACGTGCCGGCGGAGCGGGAGCTGTTTCCGACGATGACGGTGCTGGAGAACCTGGAACTTGGCGCGTTCCGCGACGTGCGCGCCGCAGCCGAACGGCTGCAGCGTGTCCTGGCGCTCTTTCCCCGGCTCGACGAGCGCCGGCGCCAGCTTGCCGGGACGTTGTCGGGCGGCGAACAGCAGATGCTCGCGATCGGCCGTGCGCTGATGGCGGGACCGAAGGTGCTCATGCTCGATGAACCATCGACCGGGCTCGCGCCCAAAGCGGTCGCCGAGCTGTACCGGCAGCTCGCGCGCCTGAAGTCGGACGGCCTGACGATCGTGCTCACCGAGCAGCAAGTGCCGCTCGCGCTCGCGCTGACCGATCGCGCCTATGTGCTCGAGCAGGGCGCCATCCACCTGAGCGGCCGCTCGAGCGACCTGATGGGCGATCCCTCGATCAAGAAGGCCTACCTCGGCGTGATGTAGCTTCCCATGACGGCGATCCTCCTCGACGGCATCGTGCAGGGCCTGCAGCTTTCGCTGCTTGCGGTCGGCATCACGCTGATCTACGGCCTGGGCGGCGTGCTCAATCTGGCGCACGGGCAGTTTGCGGTCGTGGGCGGGGTCGCTGCGGCGATCCTCGTTTCGGCGGGCGTGCATCCGCTGGCTGCAGCGGCAGGCGGAATCGCCTGCGCCGGCCTGCTCGGATGGCTCGTCGACCGCACGCTGCTCGTTCCGGCGTATCGATACCACGGCGAAGACCGGCTGCTGCTCGGCCTCATCCTGACGCTCGGCCTTTCGTTCGTCATCGATGGCGCGCTCAACTACAAGTTTCCCGAGTTCTCGCTGACGTTCCGGCTGCCGCTCGCGATGGTCGAGGTGGGCGGGATCCCGATGCGAACGGCGAGCCTCGCCGCATCAGCGATCGCGATCGCCGTCTTCGCCGGCCTCTTCGCCTTCCTGCGCTTCACGTTGCTCGGCAAGACGATCCGCTCGATCATCGAGAACGAAGCGGGCGCCGAGCTCTGCGGCATCGATCCCGGACGCACGCGCACGCTGATCGTGATCCTGGCAGCGATGATGGCGGGCATTGCGGGCGTGACGCAGGGCCTGTTTTCTTCTCTCGGCACCGAAATGGGACCCGAGTTCACGACGCTCGGGCTGCTGGTCGCGGTGGTCGGCGGCGTACGCAGCGTGAACGGCACGCTTGCCGCGGGCGTGCTGCTTGGAATCGTCAACGCGTTCGCGAGCCACTACGTCGGCGCCTACGTTGCCTACATCCTGCTCCTGTCCGCCGCGATGGCGACCATCCTCGTCCGCCCGGCAGGCCTGCTCGCCCGGTTCACATGAAGAGCTACCTCGATCTCGCGCTCCTCGGCATCGTGCTCGCGCTCGTGCCGGCGCTCGCCGGCGAAAGCCCCTATTACATGCGCATCGCCACCGTCGCGCTCGTCATGATGTCGTGGACCGTCGCGTTCAACCTGGTCTTCGCCCATACCAAGCAGCTCTTCCTCTGCCTTGGCGCGCTCGCCGGCACGGCCGCTTACGTGAGCGTGGTGCTCACCCGGCAATGGCAGCTCGCGCCGTGGATCACCGTTCCGATCGGCGTCGCTGCCGCCGCGGGGCTCGGCGCGCTCTTCAGCTACGTCTCGGTGCTGCGCGGGCTCGGCGTGATCTTCATCGGCATCGTGACGCTTGCGTTCTCGCTGATCTTCCACAACCTGGTGCTCGGCCTGCGCGAGCTGACGAACGGCGAGACCGGCCTCGTGAGCCACGGGCTCGGCCTCGCGTTCCTCGAGCGTCCGGTCGCCGCCTATTACGTCTTCTTCGCGCTGCTTGCGGCGGCGCTCGCGGTCTATTGCGTGCTGATGCGCTCGAGGAGCGGCATGGCGTTCCGTGCGCTCTCGGACGACGAGCTGACGGCTTCGCTTTCCGGCATCGACGTCACGCGCTACAAGGTGCTCGCCGCCGCGGTCGGCTCGGCAATCCTTGGCGCCGGCGGCGCGCTGTACGGCTTCTATAACGGCATCGTCAGCCCGAGCGTGTTCTCGTTCGTCGGCGTCGACATCCCCGTGCTGATCGCGCTGGTCCTCGGCGGCATGCGCACGCGGCTGGGGCCGCTGCTGGGCGCCGCCGCATTCGCGGTAATCGAAGAGCTGGTGCGGCCGTTCGGGCAGCTCAACGTGCTCGTCTACGGCGTGCTGCTGATCGTGGTGTTTCTTGCGTTCCGCGAGGGGATGGTGCCGGCGCTCGCCAGGGTGTTCGCCGCTATCGGCGCTTCGCGAGGAACGCGCGCACGCGACGCTGCGTCCCGTCCTGCCCGAGAAGCCTAGCGGTCGCCTCGAGCTCCATTTCGTAGCCCGGCGCCTCCGGCACGACCGTGGCGTCGATACAGCGCTTCGCTGCCGCGACCGCGTCCGGCGGCATTGAGGCGATTCTGTGCGCAATCGTGCGGGCGCGCTCGGCAAGGTCGTTCGCCTGCACTGCCCAGTGGACGATCCCAAGCGCCGCAGCCTGCGTTCCCGAGAGAACTTCGGCGCCGAGGATCAGGCGCTTCGCCATTGCCTGCCCCGCGATGCGAGCCAGGCGCTGGGTGCCGCCAGCGCCGGGAAGAAGCCCCAGCCCGGTCTCCGGCAGCCCGATGCGTGCGCCTTCCGCGGCGATCCTGAGATCGCATGCGAGCGCGAGCTCGAGGCCGCCGCCGAGGGCGTTGGTACCGATCTCGGCGAGCGTGACTTGCGGAAGCCGCTCGAGCCGCGCGAAGACGCGCTGGATTTCGCGGACGAAGGCAACGAAGTGGGTGCGCCCGTCAGGGCTTCCCATGTGAGCGCCCATCAGCGCAAGGTCGGCGCCGGCGCAGAACGCGCGCTCGCTGGAGCGGATGTGCAGCGCCGCCACCTCGCGCGCCCGCTCGAGCTCGGCAAGGACTGCGTCGAGGCGCGCAAGCCACTCCTCGTCGATTGCGTTCACCGGAGGGCGCGAGAGAGTGCAGGTGGCGAGCGGCCCGTCGACCGTCAGCGAGATCATGTCGGCGAGCATCGCAGGGGAGCTCTTTGTCGGATTTGACTCACGTCAAGGTACGCGCCCCGACGCTCTCCACAATCCCAGTCATGCTGGTGGCATCGACCACGCTTGCCGAACACCATCGCCGCTGCGATGAGCTCTTCGCCGCCGCGCGCGCCGACGCCGACGCAGCCGACTGGCGCCAGCTCCGCTTGTCCATGAATGCGCTGCGCGAAGCGATCCTGGCGCATTTCCGCCACGAGGAAGAACGCATCTTCCCGCTCTACGAGGAAACGAGCGGCGAGGAAGGGTCCACCGAGGAACTCAGCGCGCAGCACGACGACATGCGCGCGTCGCTCTGGCTGCTCGCGACCTGGTCTCCCGAGACCGACGCCGACCGCTACTGCACCGAGCTCAGGGAGTTGCAGGCCGCGTTCGACGTGCACGCTGCCGACGAGGAAGCGCGCATGTACCCGGTGTTCGAGCGCATGCTGCAGAAGAGATAAGCATGGCGCTTGTGATCACCGGCGAATGCACCGCCTGCGACGCCTGCAAGCCGGTGTGCCCGAACGAGGCAATCTCGGTCGGCGACCCGAGCTACGTGATCGACCCCTTCAAGTGCACCGAATGCGTTGGGGCCGAAGACGAGCCGCAGTGCCAGCTCGTCTGCCCGGTCGACAACTGCATCGTGCAGAACCCGGACTTCAGCGAGACGAAGGAAGAGCTGCTGGCGAAGTACCAATCGCTGCACGGCTGAGCCGGAAACGGAGAAGAGAATGGCTCAGAAGACTGCCTACGTGACCGGTGGCATGGGCGGGATCGGCACCGCGATCTGCCAGCGGCTGGCGAGGAGCGGGTTGCGGGTCATCGCCGGGTGCGGTCCCACGCGCGACTACGAGAAGTGGCTCGGCGAGCAGAAGGCGCAAGGGTTCTCGTTCCACGCTTCGGTCGGCAACGTCGCCGACTGGGATTCGACGGCGGCGGCGTTCGCCAAGGCACGGGAGGAGCACGGCGCGATCGATGTTCTCGTCAACAACGCCGGCATCACACGCGACCGCATGTTCCTCAAGATGACGCGCGAGGACTGGGACGCGGTCATCGACACCAACCTGAACAGCATGTTCAACGTCACCAAGCAGGTGGTGCCAGGCATGGTCGAAAGGGGCTGGGGCCGCATCATCCAGATCAGCTCGGTGAATGGCGAGAAGGGCCAGGCCGGCCAGACCAATTACTCGGCGGCCAAGGCCGGAATGCACGGATTCACGATGGCCCTTGCCCAGGAGCTCGCCGACAAGGGGGTCACCGTCAACACGGTGAGCCCGGGCTACATCGGCACGGAAATGGTCCGTGCGATCAAGCCGGTGATCCTGGAGAGGATCATCGCCTCCATCCCGGTCAAGCGCCTGGGCACGCCGGACGAGATCGGCTCCATCGTCGCGTGGCTGGCAAGCGACGATTCCGGCTTCACGACCGGCGCCGACTTCTCCTGCAACGGCGGCCTGCACATGGGTTGACGCTCAGGCCGCGCGCGCAGACTCCAAGCTCTGGGGCTTCAGCTCCTTCGCCATCTCGCGCAGCACGAATTTCTGGATTTTCCCGGTGGGCGTGCGCGGCATCTCGGCGAGCACTTCGAGGCGCTCCGGCCAGAAATGCTTCGTGATTCCTTCGTCCGCAAGGTGGCGAGCCACCCCCGCGAGATCGAGCGAAGCCCCGTGCCGTAGCGTCACGTAGGCGCAGGCCCGCTCCTGCAGCCGCGGGTCCGGCATTGCGACGAGCGCAGCATCGGCGATTTCCGGCATGCGATAGAGCGCCGCCTCGATCTCGACGACCGGGATGTTCTCGCCGCCGCGGATGATCACGTCCTTGGTGCGTCCGCAGATGCGGATGTAGCCCTCCTCGTCCATGCGCGCGAGGTCGCCGGTGTCGAACCAGCCTTCGGCGTCGAGCTTGTACAGGTTCGGGCGCTTGAGGTAGCCGACGAAGAGCGATGCGCCCCGCAACTGCAAGGCGCCGATCGTGCCGCGAGGCGCTTCCTTTCCTGTCTCATCGACCACGCGCACTTCGCCGTTCGCGAGCATGCGACCGTCCGACTCGGCGGCGCGGCTGCCATCGGGCGGCGTTGTGGTGACCGTGCAGCACTCGGTCATGCCGAAGCTCGCCGCGACCGAGAGGCCGAGCCGCTCGCGGGCGGCCTGCACGATCGCCGGCGGAA
>DASUMM010000065.1:0-4577 GCA_036277655.1 Burkholderiales bacterium
AGAGCCGCGGCACCTCGCCGATACCATCGCGCGCCTCGAGCTGCGCTATGTCGTCATCACCAGCGTCGACCGCGACGATCTGCGCGACGGCGGCGCGCAGCATTTCGTCGACTGTATCCGCGCGGTGCGCGAGCGCTCGCCCTTCACCACCATCGAGGTGCTGGTGCCGGATTTTCGCGGCCGGCTCGAGCGTGCGTTGAACGTGCTCGCCGCGGCGCCGCCCGATGTGATGAACCACAATCTGGAGACCGTGCCGCGGCTTTACCGTCAGGCGCGACCCGGCGGCGACTATGCGCATTCGCTCGCGCTGCTGAAACAGTTCAAGGTCCGCCATCCGCAGGTGCCCTCTAAGTCCGGGTTGATGGTGGGCCTCGGTGAGACCGACGAAGAGATCGTGCAGGTGATGCGCGACCTGCGCGCGCACGACGTCGAGATGCTGACGATCGGACAGTATCTGGCGCCCTCGGCGCACCATCTGCCGGTCGAGCGCTACGTGCATCCGGATACGTTTGCCATGTTCGAGCGCGAGGCGACCGCGCTTGGCTTCCGTAACGCAGCGATCGGAGCTCTGGTGCGCTCCTCGTACCACGCCGACCGTCAGGCGCATGCCGCCGGAATCTGAAAGGAAAACATGTCCAGGCTTTTCGTCGCAGTGGTCTTGTCGCTCGCTTTGGCACCCGCGGGCGCGCAGCTCGACCGCATCACCAACCAGGACGCCAAGGCGGGTCTCAAGGCGGCCCTCGAGAAGGGCTCGCAGGTCGCGGTGGCCAGTCTCGGCCGGCCGGATGGGTTTCTCGGCAACAACGCGGTGAAGATCCAGCTGCCCGACTCCCTCAAGCGTTACGAGAAGCTGATGCGACAGGTCGGCATGGGCAAATACGCCGACGAGCTGGTGGTGACGATGAATCGCGCCGCCGAGGCGGCGGTGCCGGAAGCGAGGGCGCTCTTCGTCGACGCGGTGAAGAAGATGAGCGTGCAGGATGCAAAAGCCATCCTCACCGGGGGCGACACTGCAGGCACCGAATACTTCAAGCGCACGACCTCCGAGCCGCTGCGGGCCAAGTTTGTGCCGATCGTCTCGCAGGCGACGAAGAGGGTGCAGGTCGCCGAGAAATACAACGAGTTCGCGGGCAAGGGCGCGAAGTTCGGCCTGCTGAAGAAGGAGGACGCGAACCTCGACGGCTACATCACGCAGAAGGCGCTCGACGGACTTTTCTACATGGTGGGCGAGGAAGAAAAGAGAATCCGCGCGAACCCGGTGCAGGCCGGGAACGATCTCTTGAAGCGGGTGTTCGGCGCAATCCGATAGTTCCTTAGTGCGCCTGGTCCCAGTTCTCGCCGACGCCGACGTCGACGAGGAGCGGCACTTCGAGCTTCGCCACGCCCTGCATCAGCTCGCGCACTTTTTCGGCCACCCCGGAAGCTTCCGCTTCCGGCACTTCGAGCACCAATTCGTCGTGCACCTGCATCACGAGCTTCGCCTGCATCTTCTGCTGCTCGAGCCAGCGCTGCACCGCGATCATGGCGAGCTTGATCAGGTCCGCCGCGGTGCCCTGCATCGGTGCGTTGATCGCCGCCCGCTCGGCGGCGGTCCGCCGCACCGGCGCGCCTGAACGAATCTCGGGCAGCCACAGCCTGCGGCCGAACACGGTTTCGACATAGCCGTCTTTGCGCGCCCGCTCGCGCGTCTGATCCATGTAGCGCTTCACGCCAGGGTACCGGGCGAAATAGGAGTCGATGTAGGCCTGCGCGGTGGCACGCTCGATGCCGAGCTGCTGCGCCAGGCCGAAGCTCGACATGCCATAGATGAGGCCGAAGTTGATCGTCTTTGCCGCCCGGCGCTCGCTATCGCTCACCTTCTCGAGGGGCACGCCAAACACCTCCGCGGCGGTCGCACGGTGGACATCGTGGCCGTGCGCGAACGCATGCCGCAGCCCTTCGTCGGCGGAAATGTGCGCCATGATGCGCAGCTCGACCTGCGAATAGTCGGCGGAAACGATCTTCCAGCCCGGCGGCGCGATGAACGTTTCCCGGATGCGCCGGCCCTGCGGCGTGCGGATCGGGATGTTCTGCAGGTTCGGCTCGTTCGAAGCGAGTCGTCCGGTGACGGCGGTGGTTTGCGAGTAAGTGGTGTGGACGCGGCCGGTGCGCGGGTTCACCATGCGCGGCAGCTTGTCGGTATAGGTGGACTTCAGCTTGGCGAGCGCGCGGTATTCGAGCAGCAGCTTCGGCAGCGGGTAGTCGAGCGCAAGCTCGGCAAGCACGTCCTCGTCGGTGGAAGGCTGCCCGGAGGGCGTCTTCTTCTTCACCGGCAGCTTCTGCCGCTCGAAGAGGATCTCCTGGATCTGGCGCGGCGAATTCAGGTTGAACGGCTGTCCGGCGAGGTCGTAGGCCTTCTGCTCGAGCGCGAGCATCTCGCGGCCGAGCTCGTTGCCCTGCGCCGAAAGCCGCGCCGCATCCAGCAGCACGCCGTTGCGCTCCATGCGAAACAGCACCGGCAGCAGCGGCAGCTCGATCGATTCATAGATGTACTTCAGCTTCGCATCGGCCGCGATCTTCGGATAGAGCGTCTGATGCACCGCCAGCGCGCAGTCGGCGTCCTGCGCCGCGTACTGCGTGGCGCGCTCGATCTCGACGCCGGAGAACTCGATGCGAGCCGCGCCCTTGCCGGTCATCTCGTCGTAGGAGATCGTCGTCCAGCCGAGGCAGCGCTGGGCGAGCGCATCGAGGTCGTGCCGCTGATGCACTTCGTGCACGTACGATTCGAGCAGCGTGTCGTGCGCGATCCCGGCGAGCGCGATGCCGTGGTTCGCCAGCACGTGCAGGTCGAACTTGAGATTCTGGCCGACCTTGCCGCGCTGCGGATTCTCGAGCCACGGCCGCAGCCGCTCGAGCGCGTGCTCGAGCGGGATCTGCTCCGGTGCCCCCGGATACGAATGGGCAAGCGGCAGATACCAGGCGAGCCTTCCCGATGCGAACGAGATCCCCACCAGCTTCGCCGTCTGCTCCAGGCCGGTCGTTTCCGTGTCCAGCCCGGCGAGCTCAGTGCTCTGGAGCGTCGCGATCAGCGCTTGCAAGGCTTGCTCGTCGAGCACCGCGCTATAAGTCCTGCGCTGCACGGTTTCCGGCGGAGCCGCAGGCGTAGCCGGCGGCGGCGCAAGGGCGGCGCGCGCAGCCGGCGCAGACTTTTCCCCGCCCACTTCGCGCAGCCACGTCTTGAATCCGAAGCGCTCGAGCAGCTTTTTCAGGCGCTCCTCGTCGATGCCGCCTCCATCGGCGAGGTCGCGCAGCGAAACGTCGAGATCGACGTCGCGCCGGATGCGGATCAGCTCGCGCCCCTGCGGCAGCCAGTCGAGCGCCTTCTTCAAGTTCTCGCCCACCACGCCGCCGATCTCCGGCGCGTGCGCGATCACGCCTTCGAGCGAGCCGTACTCGCGGATCCAGCGCGCGGCGGTCTTTGGACCGACCTTGTCGACGCCCGGAATGTTGTCGATCGGATCACCCGTGAGCGCGAGGTAATCGACGATCCTGTTCGGCGGCACGCCGAACTTGGCCTGTACGCCGCGCGGATCGAGCGTCTCATTCGACATCGTGTTGACGAGGGTCACGCGCTCGTCGACAAGCTGCGCGAGGTCCTTGTCGCCCGTGGAGATCACGCAACGCCAGCCCTCGCGCTTGGCGGCTTCGGCGAGCGTCGCGATGACATCGTCGGCCTCGACGCCCTCGACTGCGAGCACCGGCCAGCCGAGCGCCTCGATGAGTTCGCGCAGCGGCGCGATCTGCGCCGAGAGATCCTCCGGCATCGCCGTGCGATTGGCCTTGTACTGCGCATACTGCTCGTCACGAAAGGTGCGGCCCGGTGCGTCGAACACGCAGGCACGCGCCTGCGGCCGATAATCGGTGGCGAGTTTTCGCAGCATGTTCGCAACGCCATACACCGCGCCGGTCGGCTCGCCCTGCGCGTTGCGCAATTCCGGCAGCGCGTGAAACGCCCGATACAGGTAGGACGAGCCGTCGACGAGGAGTAGCGTGCGCTCGGTTCCGCAGGAAGCCGTCATCGGTGGGTAGGATGCTACACTTTGCTCGATGCTGCGCTCTGCCTTCCTCGCCGCGCTGCTCGTCGCGCCGCTTTCCTTCGCACAGGCGCCGCCGAAGCTCGAGCCGCTGCCGCCGGTTCCGCCTGCGCCGCCCGGCGTAAGCGACATTCCGGATGAGCCGCGCGTTCGCATCGCACCGCAGGCCGAGAGCGTCGAAGAAGTCCGCGAAGGCGATCGCGTCATCGGTTACCGGGTCACACCGCGCGGCGGCATCCCGTTCTATCTCGTGGACACCACCGGCAACGGCAACTGGATGCGGCGAGATTCGCTCGACGACGGAGTCCGCGTGCCGATGTGGCGGCTCTTCAGCTTCTGAAGAGCGCGCGGCCGGCGAATTCGCGCGAGCGCCTCGGAACTGCGGCGAGCCGCCCATGTCGGTGTTCACGCCGGTTTCCGAAAGCGAGCTGGCCGGCTGGCTGAAGGGCTACGCCGTCGGCGCGCCGCTTGCGCTCGAGCCGATCGCCGCCGGCATCGAGAACA
>DASUMM010000066.1:0-2300 GCA_036277655.1 Burkholderiales bacterium
TCGTGCTGACACCGATGATGATGCTCTCCGGCGTGTTCTTCCCGGTCACCCAGATGCCGGCGGCGATCCAGGCGCTTGCGATGGCGCTCCCGCTCTACCACGGCGTGGAGATGGTGCGTCCGTTCCTCTCCGGGGTGGTGCCGGAGGGCCTGCTGGTGCACGTTGCGGTTCTCCTGGCATACGCGGCGGGCGGCTTTTATGTCGCAACGGTCCTCACCCGCAGGCGGCTGCTTCTCTAGCGTGGCGCTGGAACACTACTTTGCACCGTGTCCGCGCGGGCTCGAAGCGCTGCTCGCCGGCGAGCTTGCATCGTTTGGCGCGCGCGAGACGCGCGAGGTCGCAGGTGGCGTCGCCTTCGGAGGCGATCGAGAGGTCTGCTACGCGGCGAACCTGCACTCGCGGCTCGCCTCCCGCGTGCTGTGGCGCATTGCCGAATTCGCCTACTCGAGCGAGGACGATATCTACGAGGCGGTGCGATCGCATGACTGGCCGGCGCTCTTCGCGGTCGAGCGCACGCTGCGGGTCTATGTGACCGCACAGAAGAGTCCGCTGAAAAGCCTGGAATTCATCACGCTGCGCATCAAGGACGCCGTTTGCGATCGCTTTCGCGAAACCGCGGGGAGCCGGCCGAGCGTGGAGAAGGCGCGGCCGGATGTGCGCGTGCATGCGTTTCTGGAGGCAGGCCGGGCGACGCTCTATCTCGATACTTCGGGCGAGCCGCTCTTCAAGCGCGGCTGGCGTCGTGCGTCGGTGGAAGCGCCGTTGCGGGAGAACCTGGCGGCCGGCATCGTGCAATTGACGCGATGGGATCCGCAGCAGCCGCTGCTCGATCCGATGTGCGGAGGCGGCACGCTCCTCGCCGAAGCCGCAGGGATCGCGCTCGGCGTCGCGCCTGGGGCGGGGCGGCCGTTCGCTTTCGAAAAGCTTCGTTCGTTCGACGCGCGGCTATGGCAACGCTTGAAGAGCGCGGCCGGAGAAAGGCGGACGCGACGGAAGCCCGCGCTTTTTGGCAGCGACGCCGAATCGCGCGCGCTCGACGCTGCCCGCAGGAATCTTGCGGCTGCGGGATTCGGCGACGTCGTGCAACTGGAGCGCGCCGATGTGCTCCAGCGAGTTGCGCCCGCCCCGGCGGGCGTGCTCGTCGCCAATCCCCCGTACGGCGAGCGCACCGGCAGCGACGAGGCACTCGCCCGCTTCTACCCCCGGCTTGGGGATGCGTTGAAGAAAAACTTCGCCGGATGGCGCTGCCATTTCTTCACTGCCGATTTGCGCATGCCCAAGCTGATCCGGCTGGAGCCGGCGCGGCGCGTGCCGCTCTACAACGGCGCGCTCGAATGCCGGCTTTACGAATTCCGGATGGTCGCCGGCAGCCACCGCGCCAAGCCTCCGGTGGCGGCGCCGTGATATCTTGGCCTCCAAGGAGGAAATGCGATGCGCATCCTGGTTCTGCATGGCCCGAACCTGAACCTGTTCGGTCGGCGCGAGCCGCACATCTACGGAAAGATGACGCTCGCCGAGATCAACGAGAAGCTCGCGATCCTGGCGCGCGAGCTGAGCGTCGAGCTGGCGACGGTGCAGTCGAATCACGAAGGCGCGCTGATCGACTTCTTCCAGCAACACATGGATGCCGCCGACGGCGCGATCCTGAATCCGGCCGGCTGCACGCAGTACGGGGTCGGCCTGCACGATTGCATCAAGGCGATGCCGTTTCCGGTAATAGAAGTCCACCTTTCCAACCTGGCGACCCGCGAAGAATGGCGCCACCACTCGATCATCTCGTCGGCGGTGAAAGGCACCGTGCAGGGGCTGGGCTGGCGCTCCTACACCGCAGCGCTGCGTGCGCTGGTCGAGATCGTGCGCGAAGCGAAAGGGTAGCCTGGCGAGCGGTAGACCGGAGCCGGTTCGTCCGGCTAGAAGGAAAGGGTGGCCGCGCCAGCCTTGATGCGCTCATGCATGACGCTTGCGCCGCTGATGACCACTCCTTCGATGAGATCGTCCTGAGTGTAGCCGCGGGCCTTCACGCAGGGTGTGCAGGCCCACAGTGTGCCACCGCGCCGCAGAAAGTCCTCGACCAGTGCCTTAAGCGGCTCGAGCGGCTGCACCTGCGTCATGTCGACCGAGCGCTTGCGCACCAGATCCACCGACGCGCTGGTGAGAAAAACGCTCACCTTCAGGCCGGCCGTGATGCCGCCATTGGCGATCGTGAATCCCACCGACGACAGCTCGTGATCGGCGCCATGGGTCATCAGCACGACAAGCTCTCTTCCTTGATCTGCCATGATTACCTCCTCGCGGTCAGA
>DASUMM010000067.1:0-5964 GCA_036277655.1 Burkholderiales bacterium
TACGCGGTCAATTGCGCATCGATCGGCTGCCCGATGTTGCGCGAGGAAGCCTACGTTCCCGAGCGCCTAGAGCAGCAGCTCGAGCGGCAGGCGCAACGGTTCCTTTCTGATCCGGCGCGCAACCGCGCCGCCGGCGGCAAACTCGAGGTGTCGATGATCTTCCAGTGGTTCAAGGAGGACTGGTCGAGCGGTCACCAGGGCATCCAGTCGCGCGAGCAGTACTTCGGAAGGTATGCGAAGCTGCTCTCGCCGGATCCGGTGCAGCAGAAGCTCGTGGCCGAGGGCAAGGCGCCGATCACGCACCTCGAGTACGACTGGACGCTGAACGACCTCAAGAGGTGAAGCTTTCGATCATCGTGCCGGCGCTCGATGAGGCGGCCGGAATTCAGGCCACCTTGCAGGCACTGGCGTCGCTGCGCCAGCGCGGGCACGAGGTCATCGTTGTCGATGGCGGCAGTAGCGACGAAACGGTGGCGCTCGCAGCGCCCGCCGCCGATCGGGTCCTCAGCGCATCGCGAGGCAGGGCGCGCCAGATGAATGCAGGCGCCGCGGTCGCCATCGGCGAAGCGCTGGTCTTCCTGCACGCCGACACGCGCCTGCCGCCGCAAGCCGACCGGTTGATCGGGCAGGCGCTCGAGCGCAGCAGCTGGGGGCGCTTCGACGTGCGGATCGAAGGCGGCCTTGCGCTCGCCCTGGTGGCGTTTTTCATGAACTGGCGTTCGCGCCTGACCGGCATTGCCACCGGCGACCAGGCGATTTTCGTCCGGCGCGCCGCGTTCGAGTCGATCGGTGGATTTGCAGATCTGCCGCTGATGGAGGACATCGAGATCAGTACGCGCTTGAAAAAGCTGTCCCCGCCCGCCTGCATTCGGCAGCGCGCGGCGACCTCGGGGCGGCGCTGGCAGCGTCATGGCGTGCTGGCGACCATTTTGCTGATGTGGCGGCTGCGCCTTGCCTACTTCTTCGGTGCGCGGCCGGACGAGCTTGCGCGCAGATACGCGAACCACGCCTGACGTCACGCTGATCGTCTTTGCCAAGGCGCCGCAGCCCGGGCGCGCGAAGACACGGCTCGTTCCGCTGCTTGGCGAGCAGCGCGCGGCATGGTTGCAGGCGCGGCTGATCGAGGGCACCGTGGCGCGCGGCCTGCGGGCGAACTTCCGCCGCGTCGAGCTTCATTGCGTGCCGGGCGTCCGCCATCCGCTCTTCCGACGCCTTGCCAGGCGGCACGGCATCGCGCTGATTCCGCAGCGCGGTGCGGATCTCGGCGCGCGCATGCAGCGCGCTTGCGAGCGCGCTTTGCGGCAGGCGCGGGCGGTGGTGATCATCGGCACGGATTGCCCCGCGCTCGCGCCGGCGGATCTGCGCGCTGCGCAACGTGCCTTGCTCGGCGGCTATAGCGCAGTGGTCGCGCCGGCCGAAGATGGCGGCTATGTGCTGATCGGCCTTCGCCGCGTGTCCGACCGCCTGTTTTCCGGGATCGAATGGGGCAGCGCGAACGTGATGCGGCAAACGCGGGAACGGCTGCGGCACCTCGGATGGCACTGGCGCGAACTGCGCGAGCTGTGGGACGTCGACCGGCCGGAGGACCATGCCCGAATGAAGCGCCAGCACGGCTGGCGTCCGGCGCAGTGAGGTGCCGATCCTTTCTCGCATTCGTTGCCGCCCAGTGCTGCGCAGCTTCGAGTGCAAGACGCAAGCGAGTTCCGCGCGGTCTGAAGCACGTCAGAGCGCTCCGGATTTTTTCAGCAACGCGGCCACCTGCTCGGCAAGGATCCGGTAGCCGCGCGCGTTCGGATGGATCGGGTCGGACCTGAGCGACGCATCGCGCAGGATCTTCCCGATCACGTCTTTTTCGTACGGAACACGCAGCTCGCCCGCGATCTCGGCATAGAAGCCGGGCGGCGTTACGCTGAATCCCGGCTCCGGCGTGCCGATCAGCACCACGTCGATGCCGCGCGATCGTGCAAGCTGGATCATCGCCCGCACGTTGGACGCGACCTGCTGCTGCGAGAGCCGGCGCAGGAAATCGTTGCCGCCGTGGCACAGGATGAGCAGGCGCGGCTCATGCTCATCCAGCGCCGCAGGCAAGCGCTTCAGCCCCTCGGCGCTGACTTCCCCTGGGACTCCCGCGCGCGCAACATTGCGTCCGATCATGCGCGCGAGTTGCGCCGGATAGCTTTCGTCCTCGTTTGCGCCAGTGCCGAAGGTGAGGCTGTCGCCGAACGCGAGGACGACGGCATCGGGCGCCAGCGCGGGGAGTTTTGGCGCCTTGCCGCAGCCGGCAAGTGTGGCGATCGCGAGCGCAACCAGAATCCTGACAAGGACGTCAGCCGGCGCTTTCCGTCGATACGCCATCGCGAGCGCCCATGCTACACTTTCCCGCGAGCCAAGGGTCTGCATCGCGACCGGTGCAACGCCGGGACTAGTGGAGCGGACGGGGAGACCGATGAAGGTCAAGAGCCAGACGGATCTGTGGGCCGGCCTGATGTTCATGGCGTTCGGCTTGTTCTTCATGGTGGTCGCGCTCGGCACGCCGGACTTCCTCGACCGCATCGCCGGCCAGAAGCTGATTCCCGGATACCAGATGGGCAGCGCACTGCGCATGGGCCCGGCGTACTTTCCGGTGGTGCTTGGCGGGCTGCTCGCGGTGCTCGGCCTGCTCGTGCTGATCGACTCGATGGTGGAAGAGGGTCCCGATGTCCCGAAGTTCAACTTCCGCCCGCTGCTGCTGATTCTCGCCGGTTGCCTTGCATTCGCTTACACGCTGAAGCCGCTCGGCCTGGTCGGCGCCTCGCTGCTGCTCGTGTTCATCGTCGCCTTCGGCGGCCACGAGTTTCGCTGGAAGGAAGTGCTGATCCTCTATTTCGTGCTGATCGTCTTCTCGGTCGGCGTGTTCGTAAAGGCGCTGTCGCTGCCGTTCCCGATCTGGCCGGATGCGGACGAAATCCGGCGCGCGCTCGGCATCAGGCCTGCGCCGGTGGAGATCGAAAAGCCCGCGGCGGAAGCGCCGAAGAAGATCGGCGAGAAATAGGGAGCCGCCATGGAAGTCTTCTCCAACCTGCTCCTCGGCTTCCAGGTCGCGCTCACACCGTTCAACGCGCTGATGTGCTTCGTCGGCGTGCTGCTCGGCACCTTGATCGGCGTGCTGCCCGGCGTCGGTCCCGTGGCGACGATCGCGATGCTGCTGCCGGTGACGTTCACGCTGTCCCCGATCGCGGCGCTGATCATGCTCGCCGGGATCTACTACGGCGCGCAGTACGGAGGCTCGACGACGGCGATCCTGGTCAACTTGCCGGGCGAGTCTTCCTCGGTCGTCACCTGCCTGGACGGCTACCAGATGGCGCGGCAGGGCCGCGCTGGCCCGGCGCTCGCAACCGCCGCACTCTCGTCGTTCTTCGCGGGCTGCGTGGCGACGCTGGTGGTCGCGATGTTCGCACCGCCGCTTGCCGAAGTCGCGCTCAAGTTCGGGCCGTCGGAGTACTTCTCGCTGATGGTGCTCGGTCTCGTGGCTGCGGTGGTGCTCGCGCACGGCTCGCTGATCAAGGCGATCGCGATGGTCGTGCTCGGCCTGCTGCTCGGGCTCGTCGGCACCGACGTCAATTCCGGCGTGCTGCGCTTCTCGTTCGGCATCTCCGAGATGGCCGACGGCATCGGATTCGTCACCGTGGCGATGGGCATGTTCGGCATCGCCGAAATCATCGGCAACCTCGAGCAGAAGGGCAATCGCGAAGTCTTCACCAACAAGGTGGAGAACCTCTGGCCGACGAAGGAGGATTGGAAGCGGATCTGGAAGCCGACGCTGCGCGGCACGATGCTCGGCTCCGCGCTCGGCATCCTCCCGGGCGGCGGGGCGCTGCTCTCGTCGTTCGGCGCCTATACGCTCGAAAAGAAGGTGTCCAAGTACTCGCACGAGTTCGGCAAGGGCGCGATCGAAGGCGTCGCGGCGCCGGAATCGGCGAACAACGCGGGTGCGCAGACCTCGTTCATTCCGCTGCTCACGCTCGGCATCCCGTCCAACGCGGTGATGGCGCTGATGATCGGCGCCATGATGATCCAGGGCATCGCGCCCGGGCCGCAGGTGATGACCGAGCGCCCGCAGCTCTTCTGGGGAATGATCGCCTCGATGTGGGTGGGCAACCTGATGCTCGTGGTGCTCAATCTGCCGCTGATCGGCATGTGGATCAAGCTGCTGACGGTGCCCTACCGGCTGCTCTATCCGTCGATCCTGCTTTTCATGTCGATCGGCGTCTACAGCATCTCCAATCAGCCGTTCGACATCCTGCTGATGGCGGTCTTCGGCATCCTTGGCTACGTCTGCACCAAGCTCAAATGCGAGCCGGCGCCGATGATCCTCGGCTTCATCCTCGGGCCGCTCATGGAGGAGAACCTGCGCCGCGCGATGCTGCTCTCGCGCGGTGACCCGTCGGTCTTCCTCAAGAAGCCGATCAGCGCCACCTTCATCATCATCTCGGTGATCCTGCTGGTGATCGTCGCGTTGCCGGCAATCCACCGCAAGCGCGACGAGGCGTTCGCCGCCGAAGAGTCCACCTGAGGCGCGGCGGCCCGCGCCGCGCAGCCTTGCCTACAGCACGGCGATCGTCTGCACCTCGATCAGGTACTGCTCGCCGACCAGGCGGTCGATGATGAGCAGCGTGTTCGGCGGGTACTTGCCATCGGGAAAGAGCTTCGGGAACTCGCGCAGCCGCCAGGCCATGAATTTCGGGATGTCCTGCGAGTGCACCAGATAGGTGGTGAACTGCGCGACGTTCTTCCAGCTTGCGCTGCAAGCGGCAAGCGCCTTGCCGATCTGCTCGAAGACGCCGCTGCACTGCGTGTCGAAGTCCTCACCCGGCGCTAGCATTCCGGCGATGTAGAGCGTTTCCTGCGCATTCCTGACGCGTGTCAGGTGCGAGTACTGCCCGAGCGGCTTTCCGAGCGCTTCCACGTTGCGGATGTCGATTTCGGCCACGAAGTTCCTCCTAGCGTTTCTTCAGTTGACGGGCAAGGTGCAGGAAATCGTCGGCATTGCAGTCGAATGCCCGCTCGGCCTTGAGATCCATGCGCACGTTCGGCCCGTATTCGAGCGGCCGGCGCACGAACGCAGTTTTCAGCCCGCATGCCTTTGCCGCATGCAGGTCGTCCTTGTGTGCTGCCACCATCATCACTTCGCCGGGCGAGAGGCCGAGCAGGTCGGCCGCCCCGAGGTAGGTCTCCGGATCCGGCTTGTAGTGGCGAAAGATTTCGGCCGAAAACACGCAATCCCAGGGGAGCTTCGCATGGCGCGCCATGTTGACGAGTAGTCCGACGTTGCCGTTCGAAAGCGTTGCGATGATGTAGTCGCGCTTCATTAGCGCAAGCCCGCGGCGCGCGTCCGGCCAGGCGCGCAGCCGGTGCCAGACGCGGTTCAGCTCATCGATCTCCGCTTCGGTCAGCCCGCGGATCGCGAACTGGCGCAGCAGGTCCTCGAGGATCATCCGGTGCAGGTCATCGATCCGCGTCCAGGGCAGCTCCCCCGAGCGCACGCGTGCCATTGCCGGACGGTAGCCGGCGCGCCAGGCATCGGCGAACGCCACCCAGTCGACATCCAGGCCATGCCGGCGCCCGAGCGCACGGCCTTCGCGGATGATCGAGCCGCGCCAGTCGACGACGGTGCCGAACACGTCGAACACGAGCGCTTTCACCTGCGGAGCGCGCTTGGGCATCGGACGCTTAGCTGCGTTCGTGGCGCCAGAGCACGTCGCTGCGCCCTGCGTCGCGGTTGAGCGTCCGGCCGAGAATGAAAAGGAGATCCGAAAGACGGTTCAGGTACTGCCGCGCGGCTTCGTTGACGGTCTCGCTGCGCCCGAGCGCGACGAGGCTGCGTTCGGCGCGCCGGCACACCGTTCGCGCCACATGCGCCGCCGCCGCAGCGCGCGTGCCGCCCGGCAGAATGAATTCCTTCAGCGGCGGAATGCCCGCGTTGTG
>DASUMM010000068.1:0-5044 GCA_036277655.1 Burkholderiales bacterium
GGCGTACCGCGTCTCCACCAGCAAGATCGTCACGCTGCAATGGCGCATGAACGACTGCTATCGCCAGATGCGGATGCCCGAGCCGATGTTCGGCTCCGATACGACGGTCGCTCTGATCACGTTCATGACGCAAACCGCGGAGGGCGTGCCGTACCGCGGCCCCGCCATCAAGCGCTAAAGGAGAGACCATGAGACGCATCGTTACGCTCGCTTCGGTCTGCGCCCTGGTCACCGCTTGTGCGACGCAGAGCACCGGCCCGGTGCAGGACCACCCGAAGGCCAGCGCGCAAGATCTCGAGCAGGTTACGGCGGTGCTGAAGCGCGATTTCCGCGAGCGCGGCCAGGCGAAGATGAACCGGGTGGAGCTGGATGAAGTGCAGCGCATCTGCAACATGCACGCCGACAACCCCCCGGCGGACGTCGCCCGCCCGCTGGAGCAGGCACAAACCCGGCTGATTCCGTTCCCTGCCGGCAACCTGCTCGGCGACTGGAAGAACGGCGAAAAAATCGCGCAAAATGGCCGCGGCTCGATGTGGAGCGACAAGCCGGGCGTGCAGCCGGGCGGCAGCTGCTACAACTGCCATCAGATCTCGCCGAAGGTCGCCGCGTTCGGCACGATCGGCCCGAGCCTCGCCGGCTTCGGCAAAACCCGCGGCAACGGCCCGGACATGCAGCGTTACGTCTACGGCAAGATCTACAACGCCAAGGCCTACAACCTGTGCTCGCAGATGCCGCGCCTCGGCCACGCAGGCTCGCTGAACGAGACGCAGATCAAGGATCTGGTCGCGCTGCTGCTCGATCCGGCTTCGCCGGTGAATCAATAGACGCGTAGTTGCGCCGCCGCGAATTCCTCAGGCTGCTGGCGCTCGCGGCGGGCGCAGGCGCCACGCTGCGCCCCGGCTCGGAAGCGAGAGCCGCCGATGAGTTGTACGGGGTGCCGTCGTTCGGCAACGTCCAGCTGCTGCACTACACCGACTGCCACGCACAGCTGCTGCCGCTTCATTTTCGCGAGCCGAGCGTGAACCTCGGCGCGGGTGCGGCGGCCGGCAAGCCGCCGCACCTGGTCGGCAGCGCGCTGCTCGAGCATTTCCGCATTCCCGCCGGAAGCGCGCTTGCGCATGCGTGCAGCTCGGTCGATTTCGAGCATGCGGCGCGCCGCTACGGCAAAGTGGGAGGCTTTGCGCACCTGGCGACGCTCATTCGGCGCTTGCGTGCCGATCGGCCGCACGCACTGCTGCTCGATGGCGGCGACACCTGGCAGGGATCGGCCACTTCGCTGTGGACCAAAGGCGCCGACATGATCGGCGCGCAAAAGCTGCTCGGCGTCGACATCGCGACGGGGCACTGGGAGTTCACCTACGGCGCCGAGCGCGTGAAGCAGGCAGTCGACAAGGAACTCGCGCCGATCGAATTCCTCGCACAGAACGTGAAGACCAGCGACTTCGAGGAGGCGGTGTTCCGTCCCTACACGCTGCGCAGCGTGAACGGCGTTTCCGTCGCCATCATCGGCCAGGCGTTTCCCTACACGCCGATCGCCAACCCGCGCTACTTCGTCGCCGAGTGGACGTTCGGCATCCAGGAGACGCAGCTGCAGAAAGTCGTCGACGAAGTGCGCCGCAAGGGCGCGCAGGTCGTGGTGCTCCTGTCGCACAATGGGATGGACGTCGACTTGAAGCTTGCCGGGCGGGTGCGCGGCATCGATGCGATTCTCGGCGGGCACACCCATGACGGAGTCCCGGCCCCGGTCCTCGTCGGGCGGACGCTCGTGACGAATGCCGGATCGCACGGCAAGTTTCTCGCGCTGCTGGAACTGGACGTGCGCGACGGCGCAGTTCGCGACTGGCGGCATCGCCTGCTGCCCGTGTTCGCGAACCTGCTGCCGGCGGATCGCGCGATGCAGGGCTACATCGACAAAGTGCGCGCGCCGCACGCCGCGAAGCTCGCCGAGCCGCTCGCGAAGACCGAAGGGATGCTCTACCGGCGCGGCAACTTCAACGGCACCTTCGACCAGTTGATCCTCGATGCGTTGATGGCGGAGAAGCAGTCGCAGATCGCGTTCTCCCCGGGCTTTCGCTGGGGCCGCACGCTGCTCGCGGGCGAGACGATCACCTTCGAGCACGTGATGGACCAGACCGCGATCACCTACCCTGCCGTGACCGTCAACGAGTTCACCGGCACGCGCATCAAGGAGATCCTGGAGGACGTCTGCGACAACCTCTTCAATCCGGATCCGTACCTGCAGCAGGGCGGCGACATGGTGCGCGTCGGCGGGATGACCTACACCTGCGATCCGCGCGCGGCGATCGGCAGGCGCATTTCCGACATGCGCACCGGCGGCAAGCCGATCGAAGCGGACAAGACGTACAGGGTCGCCGGCTGGGCTTCGGTTGCCGAAGGCGTGACCGGCGAGCCGGTGTGGGACGTGGTCGCTCGCCACCTGCGCAGCCGCAAGACGATTGCGCCGGTCGCGCTGAACTTGCCGCGACTGCTCAACGTGACCGGGGATCCCGGAATCGCCTAGCGATACGCCGACGCCGGCGGATCGCCGCAATACTCCTTCTGGTTCGTGCCGGTCAGCTTGTGACCTGAATCGAACGTGTAGCGGCGCACGAACTTGCGCTTGCCGCCGCCCGGGCAGTATTGCCGCTCGTTGCTCGGCGCGCCGACATCGAGGAACCAGACCGGCGCGGCGGCGAGCTTCTGCGCATCGCTCGTGTATTGTCCTCCGGGGAGCGCGTACGACCGCACATGCCCGTGCGTCTCGTCGATCATCAGCCGCAGCTTGTCGTTCTTCAGCGCGGCCTTGTAGGGGGCGTGCTTCTTCGCGACGTCGTCGGACGTCTTCTTCATCCCCGCCTCGCACCACTTCTCCTTGATCTCCTGCACCGTGCCGCTCCATACGATCGGCGGGTCGCCGGCACGGAATCCCGGCACCGTCTGCTCGGGCACGCGCGTCGACGGAGACACCCCGCTCGCAATCATCTTGTCGTAGGCCTGGAGGCAGAACTTGAACATGTTCGGCACCGGATTGGGTGCGCGCGTGTCCATCGCCCAGCTCTTGAACGCGCTGTAGTGCTGGTTGTCCTGCAGCGACTGCGCCATTGCACTCCCGACCCAGCATGGCACGACCACAATCCACAAGAACGCCTGCTTCCTCATGGCTCTCCCTCCGGATGACCGGCAACCTTTTTCAGCACCGCGAGGCTCGCAGACGATGCGAGCGATTCCGGCACGACGCGAGTATACGAATTTGTTGCGCGCAGGATCTGCTCCAGCGCTTCGCTCGGCTTCAGACCCCGCTCTTTCGCGCTGTGCAGCATGCGCACCCATGGCGTCGCCAGGTTGAGCGCAGCGGCGCTCGCGCCGGCGACGGGCAGCCAGCCGGCGGCATCATCCTCGTCGTTCGCATAGAGATAGCCGATCCGTTCGCCCGCCTGTGTCTCGATCGCGACGTGCCGGACCGCCTTGTCGGTGCGTCCGGTGTACCTCGGCGGCCCGCCGACTATGCGCGGCTGCAGATCCTCCGTCATGTAGCCCGGCACGAAGCCCGGCGGGCGATTGTTTGCGCTCACAGGAACGACTCGCGCTTCGCGAGCGCCTCGCGCTCGAATCCGGCAACGCGCTTGTAATTTTCCGAGAGGGCCGTGAGCTCCTCCTGAGAGATCACGTCCTCAATGCGTGCGAACGGCCGGTCGCCGGTCCTGCGGTGCACTTCGCGCAGGATCGCGTCAGGCGGATTGGCGCGATTCATGAGCACGACGTCGTACGCAGCCTTCATGCGCATCGCCTGGTACGCGGCAAGCGCCGCGATCGCATCGCGCTCGCGCTTGAGGCACGCTGCGAGCGCGCGCGCATCCAGAATCGCCTGCCCTGCTCCGTTCGATCCGCGCGGATACATCGGGTGCGCCGCATCGCCGAGCAGCGTCACGCGGCCGCGCGACCACGCCGGCAGCGGATCGCGATCGACCATCGGGTATTCGAGGATCGTCTCGGCGTTGCGGATCAGCGCCGCCGCGTCGAGCCAATCGAACGTCCAGCTCGAGAACGTCGGGTAGAAGTCCGCCAGCCTTCCATCGAGGTTCCAGTCCTGCATCACGTTGCGCGGCGACTGTATTTCGGCGACCCAGTTGACGAGTTGCATGCCCTCCTCGATCTCGTTGCGGATCGGATAGATCACCATCTTGCCGACCTCGAGCCAGCCGCCGACCACCATGCTCGCGCCGGTCAGGAACGGCTTTGCGCGCGTGACGCCGCGCCACATATGGATGCCCTGGTACGCAGGCGGGCCTTCGTGCGGATAGAGGATGCGGCGCACGGTCGAATGAATGCCGTCGCAGCCGATCGCTGCATCGCCCCACTCGAGGCTGCCGTCGGCAAAATGCACCGTCACCGCCGAAGCGTCCTGCTCGATCCCGACGCACGTCTTGCAGAGCTGCACCGCGTCCGCGCCAAGCCGCTCGCGCACTGCATCGAGCAGCACCGCGTGCAGATCGGCGCGATGGATCGAGAACTGCGGCCACGGATAGCCGGCAAAACGGCCGCGCGGCTCGCGGTAGATCCATTGGCCGAAGCGGTTGCAGAACACGAGCTCTTCTGTCGCGATCGCCACCGCGGCAAGCTTCTCCAGCAGGCCGAGCTCGGTCAGCTCGCGCGTCCCGTGCGGCAGCAGGTTGATGCCGACGCCGAGCGGGCGGAGTTCCGGCGCCGCCTCGAACACGCGGCAGGCGATGCCCGCCTGCTGCAACGAAAGTGCCAGCGTCAATCCACCGATGCCAGCGCCGACGACGAGGATTTCCACGCGGGCGATTCTATAGAATCGGTCATGGCTGCCCTTTCGCTTGCGGACATTCGCGCCGCGGCCGCGCGCATCGCCGGCGCGGTCGAGCGCACGCCGTTTCTGCATAGCCGCACGCTTTCGCGCGTGACCGGCGCCGAGGTCTGGCTCAAGTTCGAGAATTTGCAGTTCACCGCCTCGTTCAAGGAGCGCGGCGCGCTCAATCGTCTGCTGGCGCTCGATGAAGAAGGCCGCCGTCGCGGAGTGATC
>DASUMM010000069.1:0-5627 GCA_036277655.1 Burkholderiales bacterium
TCGACGCCGTCCAAATGCACGCTGCCCGCGCTCGGCGTGTCGAGCCCGGCGAGGATGGCGAGCAGCGTCGATTTGCCGGAGCCGGAGGCGCCGATGATCGCGACTGCCTCCCCGGAGCGCACTTCGAGGTCGATTTCTCGCAGAATGACGAGGTCGCTCGAGCCACTCTTGACCGTCTTGCCGATGCCGCGTGCGCGCAGGACTTCTTCGGATTTCATTTTCTGCTAGCGACGGTAGATCTCGCGCCGGTGCCCCACCGCGAGCGCGAGAACGACGAGGACCTCGTCACCGATGTCGCCGATCACGCGATAGTCGCCGACCCGATAGCGCCAGAGCCCGGAGCGGCCTCCCTTGAGCGCCTCCCCGAAATGGCGGGGGTTCTTGCACCCCTCGATGCGATCGGCGAGAAAGTCGAGGATTCGCCGGCGCACCGGCGGATCCAGCTTCTTCAATTGGCGCTCGGCGAAATCGGCGATCTCAACGGTCCAGGCCAAGCTCTTTCCTGAGCTGGCGCAGCGACTTCGCCGAACGTGTGCGCGCAAGCGAGCGCTCGGCGAGCTCCAGGTCCTCCTCGTCCTCGAGCAGGCGCTGGATCGCCTCGCGCACGAGCTCGCTCTTGTTGCGCCGCTTCAGCTTCGCGAGCGCAGCCAGCCGGGCGTCGAGCTCCTTCTCCAGTCGCAGGGCCAGCATCTCGCGCTCCTGTATAACAGTGTATGACAGCAACATACACCAAGCGGAAAAGCCGCGTCAAGGACTGACAGGGCGTGGTTTTTGCTCCACAATTTGCGCCATGCAGCGCCTGTGCCGCGCACTTGTATTTTTCGTCGGGCTCGGTGCCGGCGGTCTCGCCTTTGCCGCGCCGGCTCTGCTGGTGTTTGGGGACAGCCTGTCGGCAGCATACGGCATTGCCCAGCGCCGCGGCTGGGTGGCGCTCCTGGAGGAGCGGCTCAAGCGCGAGCGGCTCGATTTTCGCCTCGTCAATGCGAGCATCTCCGGCGAGACCACCGCAGGCGGCCGGGCGCGCCTCGCCCGGCTGCTCGAGCAGGAAAAGCCCGCGATCCTGATCCTGGAGCTCGGCGCGAATGACGGGCTACGCGGGCTACCGGTCGCCGAGATGCGGAAAAACCTCAGCGCGATGATCGAGCAGTCCAAAAAGGCCGGCGCAAAGGTGCTGGTGGTCGGCCTCCGACTGCCGCCCAATTACGGCCCGGACTATACGAAGAGTTTCCAGGACGCGTTTGCGCACGTGGCGAAGGAGCACAGGACGGCGTTCCTGCCGAGCCTGCTCGAAGGATTCGAAGACAAGCCCGAATTTTTCCAGTCCGACCGCATTCACCCGACGGAAAACGCGCAAGCCGCGATCCTCGACAACGTGTGGAAAGCGCTGCAGCCGCTCGTGAAGGAACGCTCTAGCGTACGGTAAGGCGCGGCTCGCCGGCAGTAAACCGCCCGATGGGGCGCGCCTCGGCGAATCCGTGCCTCGCGAACTCCGCCAGCACCGCATGCTCCGATTCCGGCGTGCAGGCGACGAGCAGACCGCCGCTCGTCTGCGGGTCGGTGATCATCGTGCGCTGCCAGTCGGGCGCGCCGGCGGGCAGCCGGACGTCCTCGCCGTAGCCTTTCCAGTTGCGGTCCGTGGCGCCGGTTTTCGTCCCCCGTTTCGCCCACTCGAGCGCTTCGGCGATGAGTGGCAGGTCGGCGAAACGGATTTCGCCGGCGAGCCTTGCGCCGCGGATCATCTCGAGCAGGTGACCCGCGAGGCCGAAGCCGGTGACGTCGGTGACCGCGTGCACGCCCGGCATGTCGGCGAGCGCCACTCCCGGGGTATTGAGCTTCGTCGTCCATTCGACCATGCGCGCGTAGCCGGCTTCGGAAAGCTCGCCTTTCTTGAGCGCAGCCGAAAGCACACCGACGCCGAGCGGCTTACCGAGCACGAGCACGTCGCCGGCTTGCGCAGAACTATTGCGCTTCACCTTGTTCGGGTGCACGAGTCCGAGCGCGACGAGGCCGTAGATCGGCTCCAGCACGTCGATCGAATGGCCGCCGGCGATCGGGATTCCGGCGGCGTGACAGACCGACTCGCCTCCTTCGAGGATCCTGCCGATCACGCTGACTGGCAGTTTCTCGAGCGGCATGCCGACGATGGCGAGCGCAAAAATCGGCTTGGCGCCCATCGCATAGACGTCGGAGATCGCGTTGGTGGCGGCGATGCGACCGAAGTCGTAAGGGTCGTCGACAATCGGCGTGAAGAAGTCGGTGGTCGCCACGAGCGCCTGTGAATCGTTCAGCCGGTAGACCGCGGCATCGTCGGCAGTCTCGGTGCCTACCATCAGCGCCGCGGGCAGGCCGCGCACCGGAGTGGTTGCGAGCAGCTCGCTCAGGACGGCGGGCGCGATCTTGCAGCCGCAGCCGCCGCCGTGGCTGAACTGGGTGAGGCGAATTCGTTCGGGTGCGTTCATCGGCGTAGAATTTTAGCGGATGAAGCGAGGACCGAAGCTCTCGGTCGAGATGAGCGCGTCGGTGCTCGGGGAGTTCGACGCGCTGATCGATGTCCGCTCCCCTGCCGAATACGCCGAAGACCACCTGCCGGGGGCCCTCTGCTGCCCCGTGCTCGAGGACGACGAGCGGGCTACGGTCGGCACCCTCTACCAGCAGGTGTCGGCTTTCGAGGCAAAGCGCCTGGGCGCATCGCTCGTTGCCGCCAACATCGCCCGCCATGTGCGCACCGCGTTCGCGGACAAGCCGGAAGGCTGGCAGCCGCTCGTCTATTGCTGGCGCGGCGGCAAGCGCTCGGGCGCGATGGCGCACGTGCTGCGCGAGATCGGCTGGGACGCGCGCACCCTGCAGGGTGGATACAAATCGTATCGCCGGCACGTGGTGGAGCAGCTTGGCGAGCTGCCGCCGCGTTTTCAGTTTCGTGTGGTGCACGGCTCGACCGGCAGCGGCAAGAGCCGGTTGCTGCGGGCGTTGCGGCTCGCCGGCGCGCAGACACTCGACTTAGAGGAGCTCGCGGCACACCGCGGCTCCGTGCTCGGCAATCTGCCCGAGCGGCCGCAGCCGACGCAGAAGATGTTCGAAACGCGACTGCTGGAAGCGCTGGGGCGTCTCGATGCGGCGAAGATCGTCTACGTCGAAGGAGAGAGTCGCAAGATCGGCCAGCTGCAGGTCCCCGGTGCGCTGATCGAAGCGATGCGCGCGAGCGAATGCGTGGTGCTCGAGGCGGGCATCCAGACGCGCGTCGCGTTGCTGATGCAGGAGTACGCGCACTTCTTTTCCGACCCGGCGGCACTCGCGGCCCGGCTCGATTGCCTGGCCGAGCTGCATGGCCGCGAGCGCATCGAGGAATGGAAGACGCTCGCCGGGCGCGGCGAGTGGCAGGCGCTGGTCGCGCGGCTCCTGGAGGAGCACTACGATCCTGCGTATCGACGCTCCGCCGGACGCAATTTCGCCAGGCTGCCGCAGGCACCGGTGCTGCGCGTTGCCGCCGCGGACGATCGCGCGTTCGCCGAACTCGCCGAGCGCATCGAATGAAGCGGCTTCTCGCGCTCGCGTTCGCCGCATTGCTCTCGACCGCTGCAGCGGCACAGTATCCCGATCGTCCGATTCGCTTCATCGTGCCGCAAGCCGCGGGCAGCGCGACCGACAACGTGGCGCGACTGCTTGCGCCGGAGATGGCCAAGCAACTCGGGCAGCAGTTGCTCGTCGAGAACCGGCCCGGCGGTGCGCTGACGATCGGCATCGATGCGGTCGCCAAAGCGTCGCCCGACGGGTACACCATCGGCATGGGTCCGATCGGCGCCATGGCGATCACGCGCCACATGGTGGCGAAGCTCCCGTACGACATCGAGCGCGACCTGCAGCCGATCGCGCTCGTTTCGCGCGGCCATATCGTGCTTGCGGTATCGCCGACGCTTCCGATCCGCACGGTGGCCGAGCTGATCGAGCACGCGAAGCGCAGTCCGGGCAGGCTGATGAATGCTTCTTCCAGCAACGGCTCGCCCGGTCACGTGGCGGGCGAGCTCTTCAAGCACATGACCGGAACGTCGATCGTGCATGTGCCCTACAAGGGCGGCGCGATGGCGATCAACGACCTGATCGCCGGCCACGTGCACGTGATGTGGGAAAGCGTGAACTCGATGGGGCCGCACGTGCGCTCGGGCCGCGTGCGGGCGCTCGCAGTCGGCAGCCCGAAGCGCTCGGCCGGATTTCCGGAAGTCCCGACGCTCGCCGAATCGGTGCCGGGCTACGAGGCAACGACCTGGACCGGCGTGATCGGGCCGGCCGGACTGCCGCGGCCGATCGTCGACAAGCTGAACGCTTCGGTGAATGCGGCGATCCGAACGCCGCTCTTCAAGGAGCGGTTCGAGGCCAACGGCGATGAGGCCGGGGGCGGCTCCCCGGAAGAATTCGCCGCACTGATCCGGAGGGACTCTTTGCGCTGGGCGGAAGTCGTGAAACGCTCCGGTGCGAGAATAGACTGATGCGGCACGCCGTCGCCCTCGTCCTCGCGTTCCTGGCTGCTTCAGCGGCAGCACAGGACGTGCGGGATGCGCTCGAGGCGGGCGATCTGATCTGCGAGTTCCGTCCGCCGCTGCAGCAGGACTTGCTGGCCGACCTTCGCTACGAGTTGCCGCGCCCGAACCTGATGCTCGTCTACGAACGCGTGAAGGCGGATTCTGCGAGCGTCGTAGCGACCGGCCGCGTCGGCAAGCGGCGCGTCGTCGTGCGTGCCGTGAACGACGCACTGCATTTCATCGAGCCGGACGGGCCGAGCGTGCGGGTGACGACGCTCATCGAATGCAAGGACACGCGCTGGAAAGACGGCGTCGAGACGTGCGTGCGATTCTCCGCGCGGCACGCTTGGCACTTCGACGTGGTCGGTGCGCTGGGGCCGGATCGCGAGCGCGTGCGTGTGCCGTCCGGAGCTTCGATTGGTACCTGCGAGGCGTGGAACGCCGAGTGAGAAGCCTGGTGCTGGTGCATAACCCGCAGCGACCGACGCTCCGTCACGCGCGGCGGTAGTGCCAGGCCACCGACAGCGCCGCCGCGGTTAGCAGCAGGAGCGCCGCGATGCCGGCCGCGAGCGCACTCACCTCGGTCTCGCGGCGCTCCATCGAGAACTGCAGGCTCAAGCCTTCGTAGATCTTCTTCAGGTCCTCGGCGCTGCTGGCCTGGAAGTACTCCGCTGCCGTGATCTGCGCCACCGCGCGCAGCGCCTCCTCGTCGAGCTGCGCGAAGAACGAGAAGCCCTCGGCGCCGGGAATCTCGGCACCCTGCTTGGTGCCGAAGCCGACGGTATGAACACGCACGCCGCGTTCGGCGGCGAGCTTGGCCACTTTCAGCGGGTCAGGGCCCATCGTGCGCCGGCCATCGGACATCAGCACGATCGCGCCGCCGGCGAAGGAACCGGGCGGCACGGGTGCCCGCTCCTTCGCCTCGGGCTTGAGCAGGCGCCGCGCGCGCTCCTCGGCATTGCCGCCGCCCGAGCCGCCGAAATCCCGCCCGAAGATCGTCTTTTCGAGGTCGATGCCGGCCTCCGGCCGCAGCATTGCGAGCGCGGCGAGCAGCCCGCTGCCAGTGGCGGTGTGGCGCTGGAGTTGGAAGCGTTCGATCGCGGCGAGCATCTC